>CAYZTE010000001.1:0-31795 GCA_964481225.1 uncultured archaeon
TTCTTTTTTTACGTTGGGCAGAATAATCGATAATTTATCTTGGAAATCTAAATTTCTTAATGAGATATAGGGGAAGATTAACTTTTTCTTAAGGAGTTCGGTAATATTATTAATAATGGAATGTTTCATAGTTCCCAAGTATGATTTAATATCAATAGAATGAATGTTATATATTTGAGTTAAGGCTTCATATTCTTGAGTATCTAGTCCATGGATATTGGGTCCTAATATTTCATTCGTATCAAATTCTCTTATTCCTGAAATCTTTGGATCATAGGTAGGATTGAATAAAACGTCTTGCATATAAGATTTAAATCTAATTGACGAGTAATTCCACCCTTCTTTCGTCAAATTGCGATTAAAGTGAATTATATCATAGAATTTCTTTTTGTGGAACAGACAATACTCGGAAACATTTTTCTTTGATTTTACAAGCCAATTTAAATAAGATTTATTAGGAGTTCTAAAGGGAAAAATATATTCACAAAATATTGCTTGGCCAGGTTCAATGCAAGCAGGGCATTTAATATCTTGAAATGAATTTATAAATATGAGCCTGAAATCAACATTATTATAATCGAATGGACGAAAATATAAGTAGTACTGTGAAAAACCAAATTTCTGAAATGCTGGAAGAAATTTTATTGAATCTACATATCTCTTAAAAAAATTTTTTGTTTTGAAGGTTATAAATTTAGAATGATCCAACAGACTGGTTTCTAAATTTTTTCTAAATTCTAAGAAATCATCTAATTCTTTTAAATCGAATTTAATATTTTGATGTGAAATTCTACTCTTTACGCTATTGACCAAGGTATCCATATTCTGTTTTTTTGACCAGAAAATTTCTTTAACGTTCCTTGGCTGATTTTCAGGCCATTTCAATTTTTTACCTAGGATTTTTTGAGTATACGTGAATAACTGTTCAAAAAGATCTTTGGAGTAAATAAATTTTTTGTTTTCAAAATCATAAAAATCTCTTGGTTCATATTTTGATAATCTCTTAACACCTCTCCAAAAATAACGTTTTATTGAAATAATGAAACCTTTGAAATACGAGTATAAAATAGATAAAAATAATTCTTTTTCTTTTATATTTAAGAAATATATAAGTATACAAATTAAATTTCTTTTAGTAATCAGATTTGTCATTTCATATATATATATTCTTGGAAAATATAATTTTAACTCTTTAAGCCCCTTATATACCTCGGGCGTGCTTTTTAGTATTAATATAGGATAATATTTCGCAAAGGTGCTAGTAAAGATTGTATTTATTAAAAAGGGTTTAATTACTGGAGGATCGTGATTTAATAATCCTTCAATAGTAGATTCAATCTTCTCGTTTGTAATTTTATATAAGCTTATGGATTTGAAAACGTCCTCATATCTTTTTTCTCTTTTTCGATATATTTCTTTGGCTAAATTAGTACCTTCTGTATCAAGCTCTTTAACAATTCTTTTTACTTTATTTAAATCTAAAATTTTTAGGTTATAACAGGCATTTAACACGTTGCAAAAATCTTGAACTTTTAGCACTTCTTCTCTAAATAAGCTAATAGATTGAAAATATAAAGATAGAAAGTCATAAAATATATTTTTTTTAATATTTTCATTTCGAATTAGTAAGTACTCTTCGATGGTTTGAGTTAGCAATTTTGTATTTAGAAATGTGTGGAGTTGATGGATATTAGTAATTTCGGGATGATAACTCAAAACTTTTTCAATTAGATTTATATATTGTAAAACATAATTCAATTGAAAATTTAAATATAAAAATCCTTGCGCCTGATTTTCATCTAAAAATTGTAAAAATTGCTGCTTTAACTTGGGTGAATTCAATACTTTATCTAGACTGGCTTTAAACTCTTTATTAATCGTGATCTGTTTTCTCAATTCATTTTCAACATCTTCTTTTATGGCATTTAATGTTTCTATTCTTTTATCAAAGGTTAAACCGGTTATGGAAAAATTTCTTACACGATCTAGAATTGTAAAATCAAAAATGGAGAGTGGATGTGGGCGAGAAACAGCAGGATATTCTATAATAGATTCAATCTCAAATTTTTGCTCATACTTAATATTATTAGGATCAATAATTTTCTTTATATTAGATATATCTGTAAAATAGTTTAAATTTATAAAAGATCTTTTTTTTAAGACATAGTATAATTCTTTTTTAATAATATATCCGGATACTTCTAATCTATTAAAATAATTCAATAAATCTTTTGAATATGGCTTAGGGATAATGAAAAGCAAAGAAATCTCTGTTGCGAAACTGTTTTGTGAGAATTTTGGGGAACTGTAAAATGGCCATTCTTCCATTAACATTTTAATTTTATTTTTTTCTAAAAGTGGATTGAAGTTTATAATACCTATAATTCCCCAAAGGTCAATGGTACTATAGGAAACGTCGTACGAGGGGGCGATGGAAGAGCATTTATTTATCCATAGCAAATTATCGTTAAATTTTCTCAAACTTAAATCTGAATCAATTTTTTGATTTTCCTTAAACTTTTTAAATTGACTTTGATAATCGGATAAATTTTGATAAACTTTTGTTTCGTAGAAAAGATAATTTATTATTCTTAATGATTCTACAATTTCTTGATTGAATAGAGACTTGGAAGTCTTATAGGTATATCTTTCGAAAATTAAGTCATAAAAACGATCAATATTACTATCGTCACTCATCAATATATTTTTCCTTATTTCCTTAAAAAAAAATTGGATTGAACTCTCTAATGGGTCTTTCGCTTCAATCTTGAAAAATTTTTGTAGCTTGTCTAATTGAGAGTGTATGAAATCCCTATCTACTAAAGAGTCTCTTATTAGTTTCTTCCATTCTTTGGAACCAGATAATCTACTGAAATCATTTTCTACAATTTGATTAATACATATTTTAACAAGCTCACTTGCCTCTTTATCAACAAAACAATAGAATGCTTCTCTAAACAAAATAAATGGTAAAAATCTTTCATAGATTTCATCTACTTCTATTATTAATTTATCATTTCGAGTAATTCTATTAGCCCCAAAATCAAGAATGGGTATATTTTCTCCTTTTAAAGGTTTTTCTATAGAAATTAATTTTACAATGACATTTTGGTATAATGGCTGTAGTTTAAGATAATCAATCAATTCAGAAATTAACGTGTTAAAAACATTTTGTATTTGGTTTAATCCTTTTCCTTTAGATAATTCCTCTAAAATTTCGTAATCAAAATGTACAATCATACAATAGAATTTTAATTTTAATTCTTTCCCTAATCTTTAGATACTTTACTATTTTTTAAATAATCTTATCATCTTTTTATAATTTTAGATGAAGATATTTTATATTGAGCTTTTTTCGGTTAAACTCTTTATTTATAATTTTCATTAAAATTCTTTTTAATCCAATTTTTTTCGTTTATTTTAAAAATGTATTTACGAATATATAGTTACCTCACGTTAATAACGGGGAGGAGGTATGGGAAAAATGCCATATGAAGAAGGAGATCTTTAATTGGTTTTAGAATCCTCATCGGATTCTAACATAATTCCTCCATTTTTTTAAATAATCTTATCATCTTCTTATAAATTTTAATGCAAATTTCATAAAATAATTTTTTTAGTTAACTACCTTTTAACTATTTTTTTTTTTGATTCTATGCAGATATTTCTAATTCATAATTATGTTAGTACTCCAAGCTTTAGGATTGAATTCTTTTTTAAAAGAGAAGTATTTGCTACTTAACAATTATTTACAACATATTATTTTTAGTTCACTTTAAAAATGTGAATGAAAATATATAGTTACTCAAAATTAATAACGGGGAGGAGGTATGGGAAAAATGCCATATGAAGAAGGAGATCTTTAATTGGTTTTAGAATCCTCATCGGATTCTCTTATATCCTCTTTTATTTTTTCAATCATCATATAATTTATTTATACGTGGACAAATATTTTAAAATAATCTATTTTTCAACTCATTATAAAGTTCAAATAAATGCATATTTAATTTTAGAATCAGGTTTTTATATAAATTAAAGGGATGATGCAAAAATTTAGCAAGATAGCCCCAATAACAATAAGATATTCTGTAGAGATGAAACTGGAAAGTAAGGTTCCTAACGGAAGAAAAATGAAGATTGAAAGATTTCTGAAGGATGTAATCAAATGATAGTATATCGATTTGTTCCCTTTTTTAAATTTCATGATATAAACTGAAATATTGAGATTAGCAATTGTCACTAAAGAGCTTCCAGTAAAATATAATATTGTAAAAAGCGTAAAATCAACAATCGTATATGACATGTAAATAAGACCAATCATTGGGATTAAAATTAATATAATCTTCTTAGGTTTTATTCTTTTTATTAAAAAAGTCCCAGCTGCTCCACTCATTATGCTTAATAAGAAGTAGAAAATTAAAAAGAAATTAAAAAGATTAAATTTATTGGTTCCAAATCTGGTTAACAAATATGGGAAAAAAGGATAGGCGAAAATTGCGTCACTAAAAGCAAAGAATACAAAAATACAAAGTAAAATAAATATTATCTTAGAATGGGGAGATTGACTCAGATCCTCATGATCAGAAATATTAGAATTGGCAGAATTTTCAATGATTTGAGATTTATTACTTTCATTAATAAATGGTAAACTTCCTAATAACGGTAATAAAAGAACATAACTGCAGATAAAAAAAGTAGTCCAGGAATTAATTGAATAAACATCATTAATTAGAACAAAATATAAAAAGTAAGGAAAAACTTTTCCTAAAGATTGCCCAATTATTATAAAAAAAAAAGCTCTCTTTTTAGTTTCACTTGTTGGCGAATTATCAATAATTAATGATTTAGTAGACACATCTAACATGGTACTTGAAAGAAATATTAGAACTAAGAAAACTCCAAAAATTAAAATATTGAGAAAGGTAAGTCCCATTAAGATATATATTGTAGTTAAGATATACCCAGAAAAGAGGATGTAATATTTTCGTCTATAACCTCGTATCTTATACTTATCCGTGATTACGGCAAATATAGGACGGAATAAAAAAATGAAATAAGCTAAAAATTGTATTAACGCAAGAATAATACGATTGGTATCTAACACGTCTAAAAAAAGAATTGGGAAATAAGTATTAAGATAAACAAAAATGGATGTATACACTAAATAGATAAAGATATATGAAATGTAATTTGTATTATAACGCATTTTTGATTCAGATTATTTTAAATTGACATTAAATATTTAATGGTTTAATTTCAACTATTTAAATAGAACACAGTTTTTACAAGCGATTAATCTTAAAAGAATGAATGATAATTACCAAATCTAAAGCAAGATTCAAATCGATAGCTCATATAAATGTAATTCAAGGATGATTAACCGAATTAGTTAATAATTAATCATCATCGCATCTTACCTGGATATCATAAGTAAATTTATATTACATTTCTGTAAGAAATGATTAACAAAATTTTTTTATGTTCTATTACTACGGAAAACAAATTTATTGTACTTTTTTAAATTAGAAACAAAATAGATAATATTAACATGCAAAGAACGGTAAAAATCATTGTTTCTGGAGATGGTGGAGTTGGGAAAACATCGTTTCTCAACCAGTTAATTAATGATAGTTTCGATGCGAATTGTGAATTAACGAAAGGAGTTGACTTTTTTTCTAAAAACATTAACATTAATGGATATGAGTATAATTTTGTCATATGGGATTTTGCAGGTCAAAATCAATTTCAGCGATTCCTATCAGATTTTGTTGATGGTTCACTGGCTGCTTTTGTTTTATTTGACCTGACAAGATACAACACGCTTGAAGGTGTTGAAGAGTGGATTTATAAGTTAAGTGCTTATGGAAACATACCTGCTTTTATATTGGGTACAAAAAGCGACATTATTGATACAAATAGTTGCAAAGCTTTTGACAATTACATCTTAGAGATTTGGAAGAAAAATAATAATATAATAGGTTATTTAAAGATCTCCTCAAAAACGGGACACAATGTTAAGAATGCTTTTTATTCTCTATTGGGAAAAATATCAGACTAAAAACAAATAGGATGATCAAGACTAATTAAACTTCAACGATCCATCCAAATTCATCCTCGATTTCTAAACGTTGAATTCCTGTTAATAACTCATATAGTTTTTTTGTAATTTTTCCGGGTTCTCTATTGTTAAAAATCCGTTTTTTCTCTTCTAAAGCTACAGAAGCAATTGGAGTAATTACTGCCGCAGTTCCTGAACAGAAAGCTTCAGTACAACTCTCTTCAAATAATTCTTTATAGGAGATATCTCTTTCTTCAACTTCCATTCCTAGCTTTTTTGAGGCAAGTTCTAAAATTGATTCCCTAGTAATTCCTTCTAATATCGTACCGGTTTTTCTTGGGGTTGCGAGTTTGCCATTTATGATGCCAAAAAAATTTGCTGTTCCAACTTCTTCGATATATTCTATGTGAACTGCATCCAGGTAAATAATTTGGGCAAATCCTCTTGTTTTTGTTTCTTTTGCTGGCAACATTGTCCCAGCATAATTACATATTGTTTTAGCTGAGCCTGTACCTCCTGGAGCGGCTCTCGTATACTTTTTTGAAATTTCTAAATCAATTCCTTTAAAACCTTCAGGGAAATAAGGTCCAACGGGAACCGTATAAATGATTAATTTAAATTCATCTGTTGAAGCTACCCCTAGAATTGGTCCATAGCCAAATAGTATAGGTCTTATATATAAAGCGCCTCCACTGTCATAAGGAGGTATGTATTCTTCATTAGCTTTAACAACTTTCTTTATTGCATCTAAGAATCTATTTAGATCATACTCAGGCATCAAAATCCTCCTAGAACTAAAATTTAATCTCTTTCCATTTTCTTCCGGGCGAAATAATGTAATCTCTCCATTTTTTCCTCTTAAGGCTTTCATTCCTTCAAAAATCCCTTGTCCATAATTTAAAACACACGAAGCTGGTGATATTTCAAAATTTCCAAATGGTACTAATTTACCCTCATCCCATTTACCATCTTTATAATCAGACACAAACATTGTTTTTGTTTCAATATAATTGAAGCCCAATGAATAAAAATCAATATTTTTTGGATCGACCATAAATCTCAATTTCTTTTTTTAAACTAGTAGGGTTATTATATGAAGCTTTTGTTAAAAAGTCTTATCAATAAAAAATGAATAAAACAAAATTAAGGCAAATTCAATTATTTAATATCTTTTTTGAGAGTTTTAATTTATCAATATCAAGGAAAAAAATTTGTTAAAAAGAAAAAATAACTTGATTGTTATTGATAAAAATATAAACAAATTTTCATAAAATTTTTCAAAACAAATTAGTTATTTGAATATATGGCTTTACAAAAAGTAACTATAAAAGATATAATAGAAAAGAAGAAAAAAGGCGAAAAAATAGTTACAATAACATCATATGACTACTTATTCGCGAAGATTGTTGATGAGAGTGGTGTTGATCTAATTCTTGTAGGAGATTCACTTTCAATGGTCATGCTTGGATATAAAAATACTTTATCGGTAACTATGGATGAAATGATTCATCATACTAAAGCTGTTAGTCGAGGAGTATCAAACGCATTAATCGTTGGAGATATGCCTTTTCTTTCATATAAAATAAATAGTACAGAAGCAGTTAAAAATGCAGGGCGATTTATCCAAGAAGGTGGTGCTGAAGCTGTTAAAGTCGAAGGTGGAACGGAAATGTGTTCTACAATAAAAGCAATGATCAAGGCAGATATTCAAGTTATGGGTCATATTGGGCTCACTCCACAAGCAATTTATCAGTTCGGAGGTTTTTTGGTTCAAGGGAAGACGATTGAAGCTGCAAAAAAATTAATATTAGATGCAAAGAATTTAGAAGAAGCAGGTGTTTTTTCTATTGTCTTGGAGAGTATTCCTTGGCAAATAGCTAAATTAATTACAAGTATCGTTGATGTTCCCACTATTGGTATTGGCGCTGGCCCTTATTGTGATGGACAAATATTAGTCATACATGATATGTTAGGTATCTTTACTGATATTAAACCCAAATTTCTTAAATATTTTGGAAATATTGGTGAATCTATTCGTCGTGCCTTGGATAATTACAGGGATGAGGTCATAAATGGGATTTACCCCGATCGAGAACATTCATATGAATTTCCCCAACAAGATTTAAACAAAATCAACCAATGGTTTGAAAATGTTGATATATGTGAAGAAGCTCATAAAATTAACTTATAGTTAGAAGTTTTCTAAATAAAACTCTCATCTTAATAAAGAAAAATTTCTCTGCATTAATTGATTCTTTTATTATATTTCATTATCTTTTGGGACATTCGTTATCTTCAAGAGTTTAAAAAACCATATTATGCCGATATCTTACTTAGTTATTAGTAAAATAACGGAATTTCGATTTTATAAATAAAATTATAAATTTGTATTTATAGTTATTATATATAAGAGTTCGAACATTTTAGAAAATTTTTGTAGATATATTAACCTGAATTATAAACTGTGAACTTGTAATGGCTGAAGAATATGACTTTCTTTTTAAATCAATTGTCGTAGGAGATGGAGGCGTCGGAAAGACGGCTCTCACACTTCGATTCTCTAAGGGTTTTTTCACAGAGGATTATAAGATGACAATTGGAGTGGACTTTCACGTAAAGACAATCACGATCGATACGGATGAAGGGCCAATACGCTCTAAGCTTCAAATATGGGACACTGGTGGGCAAGAACGTTTTAGTTCAATTAGACCAATGTATTATCGAGGATCTTTAGGTGCACTATTGATATTTGACCTTACTAATTCTGCAAGTTTTGTACACTTACCTCAATGGATCGAAGAAGTTAGAGCAAACGTTAAAAATGAAATACCTCTATTACTGGTTGGAAATAAGAGCGATCTAGTTGACCAAAGAGTAGTTTCTTTAGATGAAATCAATCAATTTACTAGTAAATTTAATTTGTACTATATGGAAACCTCGGCTAAAACAGGTGAGGGTGTTGGTGACTGTTTTTACATTCTTGCTTGCTTAATGATTGGTTCAGGTGTTCCAGATCAGCTTATATCTAGGGGGATTGTATTTAATCCCGGACGTATTCCTGTTGCGACTTCTGGAACAACAATACCAGCAGCAACTCAAATGAAATCTGAATTTGATTATGCAGCTCCCCCCGTTCCAGAACCACTAATGAATGAAAAACAAGCAAAAACATATACATTTGAACCAGAACCTGAATATGATTATGCTGCGCCTCCAGTGCCCGAACCAGTTTCAATGCAACGGAGAGATTCTATTTCTCCATTTGAATCGGAAATTGAACCTAAAATCCTCATTCCTGAGCCCCAAATTGAAGAACCAACAGAAAAAACAACTGAATTTGAATTTAAAACGCCTGAAGAAATATTATCTCAAGGAACTTCAGAGGAAGAATCCGCTTCAAGTTTCACCACTTTCGCAGCAACTCCATTGCCAGCGAAAGAGGAAGGATACAAACCAAAAGCAATCCCATTTTCAGCAAATGTTCCTGTTCCTGCACCAGCACCTGAAGGATTTCAAACCCCTCAGGAAAAACCCTCTATAAAGGGTACCCAAGAAAAAGTTAGCCCTTTTCTTATGACTAAAGAAGCTCCTAGAACAGAGACCGAATCACTAATGGATTATATGCCTGAACCACTTTATTCAAAGAAAGATAAGAAAAAAATTGAAAAACAGAAAAAGAAAGAAGAGAAAGAGAAAAGACTTCAAGAAGAAAGAGAAAGGCAAGAAAAATTCGTTGAAGAAATGAAGAAAACCAAGAAGGAAAAGAAAGAAAAACCCAAAAAAGAAAAGAAAGAAAAAATTAAGCACGTTGAGACAAAAAAACCTATTCCAGTTCAAATCCCACCATCACCAAGTGAACCGGCTAGTACACCAACACTTTTTCAAGCTTTAACTCAGAAAGCAGATGAAACAATTAAAACATCTGATTCCCAAATCTTACCATTTACGGCTACAAAAGAAGCAGAAGTGCAGGAAAGCAGTAAACTAAGGATAATACCAAATGTGGCTGATATAGAAAGCAAACCAACTGCATTCACATCATTCCAATCAGCACCAACCGTTCAAAAGGAAGAACGTGAAACGACCAGTAAAGAACTCCTAATTTGTAAAAATTGTGGATCAATGCTATCTTCAGATTATGCATTTTGTAATAAATGCGGTAATAAATTATAATTAATTATAAGAAATTCAGATTTTTTGTAGATTATATAGTTTAATTTTTTCTAGCTCTAATTATGTATAGGAATGTTTTTATCAAAAAATTTGAAATTGATATAAATATCAATTAGATATTCTTTCCACAAATAGGGCAAGTACTCCACATTCTTTTAATTTTTGAATTACAATGAGAACACACCTTTAAATCTGGGTCAATCTTAGTTTGGGGTTTCCCAAATATAGTCTCATTATTCATGTGTGAGTTTTGGGGTGTTTGTTCTACTGAGGGTTTTACTTGTTCTTGAGGAATTTCTGTAGATTGTTCAATCATTTCTCTTGTAACATATGTTTTTGGTTTTGGTGGGTCTACTGGGGATTTATAATAATTTTGGGGAACTTGAGATGGTGGTTTAATTGGTACTTTTTCACCTCTACCTGCTAATTTTGGCGGTGGTTCTTCAGACTCTCCTATGGGTACTCCAACTTTGTAAAAATAATATTTATTATCATTATTTTCAATGATTTTTTCGCCATCTTCTAAATAGACTTCGATATAATAAATGATAACCGATCTTACTGGAATTTCAGTAATTTCCGCAATATAATAATCCATTTTAGTATCCATTTCCATTTGATACCATGATTTTCCTTGATCTGCACTAAAAATTAGATTTACTTTAAATATGGCTTTATTGAATTCTTCTTCCGTAATTTTAACTACAATTTTAATTGTTTTCTTCTGAAGTTCTTTAGGTCCAGCAATTGCTTCTGCTTCTATCTCATCCCAAGCTGCTCCACATTTAGGACAATTAGTAAACCAATTTGGATATTCAAAACTGCACTTTGAGCAATTCTTCGTGAAATATCGAGTTGTTTTAATACCTAAAGACTTTTTTTCTTTCCCCATATCACATTTAATCTAACTTATAACCTTAAACTCCTATTTAAATATTTACTAACTATTAAATAATAATCAGACCTAAATATATTTTTTTATTGTTTTTTATTTAGAGCACTACTTTTAATAAAAATCCTAATCAGATTTATGATAATTAAAAAATATTTTAAAGAATTAAAAAAACCAAAAACTAAAAATTAACTTCTATTAAACAAAAAAAATGGACAAAATTGAAATAATATATTATTTCGAATTAGATAAATTATAAAATCGCGTAAATTATATGAGTTCAAGTTATAAATCTTGATGAATTTTCAAATCCTTTATAATTAATTCCAAATCTTCAATAAAATTTTTTAAATGGACTTTTTGAACATGAGGCATTATTACGATCCTAATGAGATTGAAGTCTTCAAATTTACCAACCATCCAATTTCTTTTTCGCAATTCCTCATCAATTTTACAAAGCTTTTCTTCATTTTCAGTGGTAAGCCCTACTATATTCATAATGGGATCAGTTGCTAACTTAATACCATCGATTTCTTTTATTCTCTTGGCTAAATATGCCGTATTTTCCATACATTTTTTTATAATTCTTGTAAATCCACTCATTCCTAAAGACTTAATAACAGCCCAAAATGCTATTACTGTACCTCCTGCTCTTGTTCCAACAATATGAAAGTGTTTGAAATTCCCTCCTGCTAAGTACGGAATTTCAAATCCAGTCTTTTGTAGAACTGAAGGATCTCTTAAAAAAAATCCGCCTGAGGGTATTATCCCTAAACCCATCTTATGGGGATCCGCCGTGATTGAATCTACAGATTTAACAGAAAAATCCCAAGGAGGTACGTGATAATTCAACTCCTTTAAAAACGGTAAAATAAATCCTCCAAAGGCAGCATCTATATGAAAAAATATTTCTTTATCTTCAATAATATTACCAATATCTTCTATCGGATCAATTAAACCTAAAGAGGTGGTTCCTGCGATTCCTACGACACCACAGGTGTTACCATTTATTAATGTCTCGAAATGATTAAGATCTAACTCAAAATTTTCCCTTAATTTAGCTTTACGAAGCTTAATTCCTAATAAATCAGCAGCTTTATCAAAAGATATATGTGCTGAAACAGGTACAACTACTTCTGGATGCTTGATTTCAGGTCTTAATTTTTTAGCGATCCTCATAGCAATCAGATTGGCCTCTGAACCCCCGGTAGTGAACGTTCCGATTGTGTTAATTCCCCCAAAAAGTTCACCAATTTCAGCAACTAATTCCTCCTCTAACGTGGCAGTCCCTATAAATAGTCCAGGATCTCCTAAATTTTTAGACACGTATTTTTTATAGATTTCAATACTGAAATCAAATGGTTCCGTACACATTGATCCTAGTATTGAGCCAGAATCATATGAGTAGTCTCTTTTTAATTTTTCCTCTAGAATTCTAAGTATTTCTCGCTTATCTAATCCTTCTTTTAACATTTTTTTGATGATAAACTAATGATCCATTTCTATTACTTCATAAAATAGAAAAATTTAAACAATTAAAATCTTACAAATTACCAATTAACTTGGAATATTAATGCTTAGAATTAACTGGAACTTACTAAAAATTTAATGAAATCTATCTGAATCCCTTTTTGAATATTTAATCATTATTTTGTTGAATTCTTCGTTCAAATCAACTTTATAATAATTAGCAATGCAAATTATAGAAAAAAGAAGATCTGCTAATTCCCCTTCTAAATTTGATTCTACTTCATTAGATTTTTTAGGTTTATAACCTTCAAGAGAGTTCACTTCTCTTACAAGTTCTCCTAATTCTTCTATAATTGCGCAAATCATTGATAAAGGAGACCAGTATCCACCATGATCCTTAATCCAATTATTAACAATTTGTTGAATTTCTTTAAGTGAATTTTCCTTCTTCATATTTTTTGTAATATTTAACACTATTTAAAAGATAAAAGTATTAGACACTAATTGTAAGTTATAAAAATAAATGAGAAAATTACTTATTTTTTTTTTTAATTTTTATCACTAATATTTATTGGTATTCTCACAATAAAGGTTGATCCTTTACTTCTTCCTTCAGATTCAACCAAAATTTTTCCATTGTGTAGTTCAATTATTTTCTTCGATAAATAAAGGCCTAAACCTGATCCTTCAGTAATAATATTCATTCTAATATTTTCTCTTTCAATTTTTCCAAATTTTTTGAATAATTTACCTTTTTCTTCTTTAGTTAATCCAATACCTGAATCTTTTATGATTATATCCACATAATTGTTCTCTGGTTGAACGCTAATATATATTAATCCTTTAGGAGGAGTATTTTTAATTGCATTGGATATTAAATTCAATATGACTTGCGCGACTCTATTTCTATCCATATCTATATAGATTTCTCCTTTAAGATCTTGTTTTAAAAAGATTTCCCTATTTCTTATTGGTATGATAAAATCGCTAGTACATTCTTTAATTAATCTGATAATATCTCCTTTTTGCATTTCTAATTCCAGCTTGTTAGTTTCGAGATTAAAAGAATCTAGTAAATTTTTAGTTAGGTTTGTTAGTCGCAATCCGCCTCTGTTTATTATTTCAATTAATTTTAGGAGATCACCATTAATTTGATCCTTATAATTAGTTAAGAGATACTGAGAAGTAGAAAATATTGAATTTAAAGGGGTTTTAAACTCATGAGATGTTCTTCTAATGAGTTCGGACCTAATTTGATCCAACGCTTTTAATTTTTTCATTTCTTCTTTTTTTAAGATTTCAATCCTTTTTTGCTGGGTGACATCTCGAAGAATTGCTTGTATAAAATTATCATTATATAATTTAAATGAGGATAGTTGTAAATTTAACCAAACTATAGATCCATCCTTTCTTTTAAATTCGAATTCTATTGGTTCTTTAAATTTTTTTGTATCTACGAGTTCCAGTTTGTTTTTTAATGATATTGATACATCGTTATGAAATTCAAATATTTCAAAGATAAATTTTCCGATAAAATTTTCTTTTTTTTTAATAAATAGTTTTTCAGTGGCAAAGTTACAATTACTTATTAACCCATTTTGGTTAAATAAAATAATTGAATAAGGAGTATCCTCAAATAAATGTCGAAACATTTCTTCAGAGTCTTTTAATTTCTGTTCAACCATAACAACTATACCTATAAGTAAAAGAATTGTGGCTAAAACAATAGTAAATACATTAACAAACTCATCAGCATCTTTCCATTTTAAAAAATCATCAAGCATATTTCCCAATGAAAAAAATAAACCACTTATCATTAATGAAATGAGAAATAAACTCGTCGCGCTTTTTTTCTTAATAAATATAATTATCGTCATAAATATTCCAATAATAAAAAGGCATAAAACAACAGAATTCATAAAAAATTCAAAAATTTCAAAAATTTCAAAATTTAACATTTAATCCTCACCAGAATTTTCCTGTTGATCATAATTTTTATTTTTTAATGTCTTATTTTCTGAGATAAGAAATTTAAATTCAATAAAAACTGCTGAAATTAACAATACTGCCCCTGATAACAGAAAAATAATCTCTAATAAACTGAAAAAATCGGATAATACAAGATCATCGAGAGAGCTAAATGTTAAAACCAATATTAAAGAAAATAAACCAGGAAGGTATTTTATGAAATCTTTTCTTTTTTTGAATATTATTGGAAAATTTGCAAGAGAGATAATTGAAATAAGCATAGCGATGAATTTTACTAGCTCAAATTCTTCCATTTAGATTACCATCCTTAATAATGCATTATCTATTTTAGAAATATTATATAATTCCAATTAAATTATTAAACTCAGCCATATCAAAGGGCTTTAGAAAAAAACCATCTGCCCCACTATCACTCATCTTCTCATAAATTTCAGATTCAGGCACAGCTGTTATGTAATAGAGGGGGACTCTTCTCAACTTTTCATTAGATTTGATTTTTTTACAAATCTCATATCCATTAATATCTGGTAATAGAATATCTAACAAAATTAATTTAGGTATAAATATATCTAATAATTCAAGAGCCTCAGTGCCTAAAGAAACATCTTTACATTTATATCCTTTTTTTTCAAAATATTCTTTTAATAGTGTAATTGTTGAGTGATCATCATCTACTATTAATATATCATATTGAAGATTTTTTGTATCTGTTTTGATAATTTTTTTTATTATTTTTTCAAGATTCAAACTTTTATCAAAAATCTCTTTAATCTTTAATAAAACATCCCAATTTAAATCATCCTTATAGTTATCAATTAGTAAATGTGAAAAACCTTTAATACTATTAAGATTTTCTTTAAATTCGTGTAAGTATTCATGAAATACGTTCAATTCAGATAATCTTGGATTTTGCTCGATGTAGAAATCTACTGACTCTCTAATTAGCTTAGATAACGTCGCAAGGTTGTTATCGTTAGCGAACTTTTGCCACCTATTTTTCTTTTCTTCTGTAACTAAAATATTTATTCTTTCTTTACCTTTAGGATATATTCTTTCTCCTTTTTGCCACTTTTTAAATCCTTCGGTTATTTTACCTCTCCATAATGCTTTTTTTCCTGTTTCTTCCTCGTAATTTTGCATTTCTTCACTCTTTTCTTCCCTATTAGAGATTTAAAATCACCACAATATCTATAAATATCCATTTAAAAATTTTATACAATAATTTAAGTAAACCATTTTTTATGTATAAAATTAATAACTTATAATTAATTAATATATTTCTTATTATTAAAAATTCTTTTTGTAAACTAATATTAATTGTTTTTTTAACTCTTTTGATAAGAGACAGTATTTCTTAAGGAAATTAATAGAGAAAAAATCAAAATAATAAATGAAATTACTCCAATAATAATATTTATTAGAAAAATCTAGTACTTTTCATTATATTTTCCTTCAATGCGCATAAGAATTATCAATTCTCCATTAATCAAGAATTCAGTTGTTTATATAATAATGTATAAATTTATCTAATAAAAATAAAAACATGCATATATTTATATATAGTAATGTATATAAAAGTATTAAATCATAAATTTTTATACATTGTTTTTTAAAATAAAAATAGATTTAGAAAAAATAAAAGTGGGATAAACTATGGAAATTGATAAAAAAGTATTAGCAATATTTTTAATTATTCTTGGTGCATCAATTTCAATTTCAATTGTCGGCTCTTATTTCGTATTTGATGCATTAACTACAAAAGAAAGCAAAAAATGGACAGAAGAATTTAATATTGAGGATTTAACTTTTTCTACTACGGGTAATAATACTTACTTTATTCTGGAAATTGGCTATTATTTGATCTTAGAAGGTATTGATGAGGGAGATCTTGTTAAACTTAATGTTACGGTCTTAAATGAAACAGAGACGGTTGGAATTTATGAAACTAGAGTAGTGCAAGAAGCTGAGTATGTTAATGGTGAGTTAGTCGAAATATCACGAAATTTTTTTGCATTTGCCGAGGAAACTAAATCAGTTTTTTACTTTGGAGAAGATGTTTACATTTACGAAGATGGGGTACTTGTTAGCCATGAAGGAGAATGGAAAGCCTTTGAAGGGGATAATAAACCTGGAATCATCATGCCGGGTCAAACATTAATAGGTGCTAGATATTATCAAGAGATTGCTCCTGGGATTGCCATGGATAGAGCAGAAATTATCGATAATAATGCTACTATTACGGTTCCTTTTGATACTTTTGAAAAATGTTTGGTTGTAAGAGAAGAAAACCCTGTAGAAGGAAGCGAGACAGAATATAAATATCATGCACCCGGTATTGGCTTAATCATAGATGAAATGTGTGAGTTAACTGATTTTGGTTTCATCTAAGTAAAAATTTGAAAAAATTTAGATAAAACTTAATAAAATTAAAAATTTTTTTTTTCTTTTAAAATATCTCTCCAGAATTTAGAATTAAAATATAGAAAAAATTTAATGTAAAATATTTTCGCGTTTTCGTATCTCCCACTCAGCTCTTTTACCTGGATTATATCTATTGACTTCGCTATAATATCCTGTGACTCTAGAATAAACTTTTACATCTTCAGAATGACACGCGGGACAACTAAATTGAGTACCTCTAATCATCTTTCTACATGAAGGACAATAAATAAAATCAATTGTATATGCAAAATAAGCAGTATTTGTATTAAGACAGATATTCTTTGTCAGTTCCCACAAACCATAAACATCTGGTTTTTGTTCTCCCAGCCAAATGTGAGTAATAACACCCCCATTTACTATCGGGTGAAATTCACCTTGTTTTTTAATCCTTTCTGATAAAGAGATGTCAGCATCATATCTAAAATGACCCGAATTTGTATAATAAGCAGATTTACCTGATGATTGTACAATAGCTTTTTTGGGGAAATGCTTTAAATCTAATTTTGCAAGGCGATTAGCTGTCGATTCGCTAGGTTGTTCCCAAAGAGAATAATACTTATTATCTCTTTCTGTCATTGTATTACATTTAGCAACCATAAAACTTAATATTCTCTTTCCTAATTCATAAGCAGTATCATTTTCATGCAATTCATAACATGTTAAACTTTTAACCGCTTCATTTAATCCAGTAAAACCAATTGAAAGATTCTGATCATTAATATTAAAAATGGGTTTCCCATTGATTTTACCGCTACACAAAGGTAAATGACCTGTTTTTAATCGCTTGTCTATTAAATTCCATTTTTTCCTAAGAATTCTAGCAGAAAGCTCCATTTTCTCATCTAATATTACGAAATAATCATCTTCATTATTTGAAAGATAAGCATAACGAGGTAGATTCAAACTAATGCTTTGTAGTGAACCAATTGTAACATAATTTTCCCATACATTAGCATTTTTTCGTTTATCAGGATCAAGGACGCACTGCTCTATAATTTGATT
The DNA here is from genome assembly GCA_964481225.1 of uncultured archaeon. Classification (GTDB taxonomy): domain Archaea; phylum Asgardarchaeota; class Lokiarchaeia; order Sigyniarchaeales; family SOKP01; genus Loki-b32. The sequence goes on from CAYZTE010000001.1 coordinate 18,027, forward strand.
CCCACTTAAGAATTTTCTACAACATTGACTATGAATTTCATCTGGCATCCAATCTGGACACATATTAAGAAAATATGGAGTCCCCATTGTCGCTACTTCTTCCATTATTTTTAAATAAGAAGGCTTAAACTCTTTTAACCATTCTTTTTTAACTTTAATCTCGTGTTTAGGAAACGCAAATAGTTTTCCATTATGATCACCTTGAATATACACATCAGTTAAAGCATCAAAGAGTTTAAGACACTCATCTTTATAATCACCATATGTTCCTACTATTTTTCCATGAGGACCAACTGCTGGAATATTTAATAAACTGTTTGGTATTGTTGGAGTACAGGAGATTGAAGTAAATGGTACTTGGCCCCCTCTTGCAGCAAAGATTTGATTAGTTTCAAAAATTAAACATTGCATAGATTGTTCAATTTCTCTATCAGTTATACCACGCGTATAAGGAGCTAAAAAAGTGGTTATATAATCATAGCCTTGACCTCCACTGAATTCACCTTGAATAATCCCAAGCCATTTTGCTAAATGTGTAACAGCTACTCTTAAACTACCTGCTGGTCCTGATTTGCTACAATGAGCCCAACTCTCTACAGGTGGCAAGCCATGTTCAAGAATCATTCGTGGATCCCACTCCTGGCAAAATGGGCGTAAATCGAAATAACGGAGCATATGAACATGAATATCGCCAAATAAATGAGCATGTGCTTCTTCTGAATCTAAAATTCTTAACAAGGCATATTCATCAGATATTCTATTTGCTGCCCAATGATGGATGCTTTCAGGATTCATATCCTGATTTGCATTTTCATCAACCCCATATTCTAAAATAGCTTCATAATCCATTAATGGCATCCCAATTCGGGTATATATTTTTCGTTCTTCTTCAAAGTGTTGTTCTGATAAAATTGAACAAACAATTTCTCTAATATGAGGGCCTGATAAAAATTTAATTCCAGAAGAAATTATTCTTCTGACGACTAATTCAGTAATTGTGTCGGCAGATTTTTGATCTAAACCAGTTTCTTTTATTAAACTTAGTTCAATTTTAACGGGATCAAAAGGTACAACATCACCTTCAGTTCTAAAAACTCTAGGAAGTAATTTTGTTAAGTAATTATGCCTTATTTTATCACTTTTTTTTTCCTTAGAGATTTTAGAATCAGTTATCAATACCAATGCAAACATCCCTTTTTTTCATTTTAAGATAATCTTTCATAATAGAGAAGTATAACATATTATTTTTAATTATAAAATTTTGTCGGTAGTATGAACTGAATTAAGAGAATTATTAATTCATTATTATCGTTAATATTTTACCTCTTTTGATATAAAAATTTATTTGTTTTTCCAATTTAAACTTAATTTATTAACTCTTTATTTGAAATTCTAAAGATTGTGTATTTAATTTAGGTACAAATTCTTAATTGTTTGGAGGCGATTCAATTTCTAATTTATGATCTCTTAATTCACTTGTATCCATTAATTTTGTCGAGGAAATTATCATTTTACTTGAATTTTTATAATAAAAACTTTATAAGAAGCGATTAAGAGTATATTTAAATAAAAAATGTTTTAGAAATAGCATTTAAAGGTAAATCTATAATGATGAAATATATTGTAAATAAGGAAGATGTCCAACCAAAAAAAGCTTTAGAAGGAATTTACCGGAGAACACTAATTTATAATAATGATTTAATGATTTGTCATTTTATATTAGAAAAAAATGCCGAAATACCAATGCATAACCATAAGGAACACCAGATAGGGTATGTGCTTAAAGGAAAGATAAATTTCATCACGGAAGATAATGAATTTATAGCTAAAGAAGGAGATAGTTATGTATTTAACTCTAATGAAAAGCACGGTGCTTTAATATTAGAAAATGCAGAGGTTATTGATGTTTTTAATCCTTCTAGAGAGGATTATAAATAATCAATTAATAATTGTTGCTCTAAAATCTGTTTAGATATAAATATGAAAATTTGGAAAAGATTACCATTGATATGCTGCCACAGCAAAGATTGCAAAAAGGCAAAGTAAAAACTCTCCTAACAACCAATCATAAAAGTATTCTTTTTTTTTAGCTCGATTGTTTTTAATTTTTGATGCTAACCCAAAGCTAATTGCCGAGTTTGTACCAGTAAAAATAATAAAACTAAAAGTCATTGCATTTAATTTTAAATCAATCATGCTTAAAACATTATCAAGAACAACCCAAGCACCCATTAAACCTCCAAGAACAAATAAAAATATCCAACCTGAGAATTGTATTATTTTTTCAAATTTTATGTCCAATTCAGAAATGGTTGTAGGGCGACCGGTGGTTTTTTTCTTAACTTTTGACATGTTCTACCAAAATATGCACTTTTTGAATATTAAAAATTTTATGATTCTTAATTTTTATCATTTTACAAATAAGAGAATGATAATTCTATTAAGGTCTATTCTTTAGATATAAGATTGCTTTTGCAATGTCACCATTGCACTCTTTCAATACAGATTCTGCTTCTTCTTTCTCTACGTTAGCTTGAGCTGCTACCAACATTATATCATTTTCAGTGATCACGGGTTTTAATTCCTCCTCATCCAAATGTGCCAATTCTTCCACTTTTTCAACATTATCAATGGAAGTACTCCCTGGAGAATATTCTTCTGCTTGTCCTATTATTTGATATATCTCTTGACCTGCTTGTTTCATTAGAATAACTTCAGGTTTTTCTATTATTAATGTCTTTTCTGATCCTTCAATAATAACTCGGGATGCATCAACTTGGTCCATTTCTATTCCTTGTTGCTGCATTCTTCGACGCATTTGCCTCGATCCAACTTGTGCTCCTTCTCGTTTTTTGACTGGTTGTGGACGTTTAGGTTTACCTTTTTCTTTATCTTGCATTTCTTTTGGTAGTTTTACCAATTTTTCCCACTTTGAATAAAATTATTTTTTTAAAATTATATAATAAATCGTAATTTAAATTTTTGATTTGTAAACTCCTTTTCTAATGTTTATTGCAACTCCTGAAGTAAAATTTCTTACATAAGAAACTGGAATCTTTAATCTTCCTATTCCTAATATCTCATCATCTTGATTAACTACAATAACTTCATCTAACGGTCTTAAATTATCATCAAGATCCACCACATGTTTGCAAAATACATTTCTCCCATTTTTTATGAATTCTGAAATTTCATTTAATACTATTGCTCTTAACCTTGGAGAAGGAATGTGGTCGATTATTTTTTTAGCTGAATATAAGCTTAACGTAAATAAGCTATTAGTAGGTCTAAGTGTAAGTAATAGCTTGTTTCCTTGGTAGATGTATCTTATTTTATTAGTGTTCGGTGACCTTTCAAGTCGAATAATTTCAACATCATCAAACAAGATGTCAGTTACATCCTTTCCAAATTGATAATCTGAAATCCCATTAAGTTGCCTTAAGCTTAGAAAAAAATCGCTTTCCATTTGTAATTACGATTCAAAAGGTTATTTAATTAAAATAAGCAATAAGAACATAAATAACTTATATTTATTTTCGATTATGAATAAAGTCTAGATTCTACGCATTGATCTTTAACTTTATTCATGACCTTATCAATTCCATCAATAAAATCTTTAAAAACGATCATTTCAGCTTCTTTTCTTATTGCAAACATTCCTGCTTCCGTGCAAATCGCTTTAATATCCGCTCCTGTTGCTCCCTCTGTTTGAATTACTAGCCTTTTGATATCCACACTTTCTTCTGCTTTTAGATTTCTGGAGTGTATCTTAAAAATTGCTTCTCTCGCCTCTTCATCTGGAATTGGAAACTCTATCATTCGATCAAACCTTCCTGGTCTCATTAACGCCGGGTCTAAGATATCCACTCTATTTGTGGCGCCTATAATTTTCACATCTCCTCTTTGTTCAAATCCGTCTAATTCACTTAGTAATTGCATTAGAGTTCTCTGTACTTCTCTATCCCCTGAAGTGGCGATTTTTAATCTTTGGGAACCAATTGCGTCTAATTCATCGATAAATAATATCGTAGGGGCTTTTTGTTTTGCTAAATTGAAGATTTCCCTAACTAAACGAGCACCTTCACCTATGAATTTCTGAACCAATTCAGAACCTATAATTCTTATAAACGTGGCTTCTGTCTCATGTGCTACGGCTTTCGCAAGAAGCGTTTTTCCAGTACCAGGTGCACCAAAAAGTAAGACTCCTTTGGGGGGTTCAATTCCTATCTTCTTAAAAAGTTCCGGCTTCTTCAATGGTAATTCTACAGTTTCTCTCACTTCTTGCATTTGGTCTTCTAATCCTCCTACATCTGCATATGATATATCTGGAATAGAATCAATTACTTCCATGCCTTTAACAAATGGATCTAGTTTTGTAGGTAAAACTTCCATGATTGCGAAAGTTCTCTGATTAAGAGCTACTCTCATGCCGGGAACTAACTTTTCGTTCTTTACCTTTCTACTAGCGTTGACAACAAAACTTGGTCCTGTTGAACTTTTTACAATTGCTCTTCCCTTATCGTCTAAAAAATCTATAATAGTTGCAGAAACTAAGGGGGGTTCTCTTAATCTGTCAATTTCATTTCTTAAACTATGTAATTCTTGTTCTAATCTCAGCCGTTCTGCGTCTAACAATTGTTTTTCAGTCTCTAAATTTCTGAGTCTTTTCTCTAGATGTCTGGTATACGTTATTAAATATTCTCCATCTTTAGTTTCTTCTTTTTTCCTCTTATCTTTTGTCGTGGTCAAAAAAAATATACCCCTTCTTTTCTCACATCAAATTTATTTTATAAGAAAATGCTTTAATTTAATAATAAACTTTTAATCATTTAAATTTAAGCTTACTTCTGTTCATTTACCTTAAAATCTCTATTTTTAAAAAATTTATAGATTATAAAATATAATCACGCGTAAACCGTTAATTATAAGAGTCCTAAAGTAAATTTTATACATAATACACTTTTCTCTTAATTATTGATGCTTGAAGTATTCTTATGCCAAAGCCAAAACATTCTGATGTAGATAAGGAATGCCCAATATGTGGTGGAATTATATGGGGTAAATCCCAAAGGGTCTTAATAGAAGGAGCAGTAGTGACAGTATGTCTAAGCTGTGCTCAATATGGGAAAAAAATAATTTCAAAAGTAAGATCTCCTGTCCAAAAAAGATTAGCTAGTAATAACTCAAATTTTTCTCCCAGAAGGCATTCTACTCCTAAGAGTGATTTTCTTAAACCCTCACATGAAATCGTTTCAAATTATTCTGAAAGGATCAGAAAAGCTAGAAATGTTAAAAAACTCACTCAAGATCAATTTGCTCAAAAATTAAACGAAAAGCCATCATTAATAAGAAGAATTGAAGCAGGGAAAGCTGAACCTACAATAAAATTGGCAAAAAAAATAGAAAAGGTTTACAACATAAAATTGATAAAAGATGTTGATGAGAGAGAAACAGATATTAGTGAGAGTAAATATTTAAAAAGATCTAAAAATTCTTCTCTTGGTGATATTGCATTTATTAAAAAAAGTAGAAAATGAAATTTTTGAATTACCTTTCTTCTAATATTTTCAAGATCTTTACTATGCCAGAATTATAAGCGCCAGAAAGACCTAATTCCTCTGGCTTGTCTGGTGTAAAGAAGTTTGCGTTTGGATTTCGAGAAAAGGGAGATGATGGACCAGAAAAAATGAGTGCCATCCTAGATTTTAGAGTTCTAGATTCCTCTAAAATATACTCAGCATTTCCATATTCATTTGACACCAATACGGGATTACCTCTTATGAATCCATTAGATTTTATATCTTCGCTCGTCAGATATACTTTACCGAAAACCTCCAAGTATTTTGAGTGTAATTGACCTAATTGAGAATGTAAAAAGTAAGGATGAGAGGGGGTTATAAGCAAAAATTCATTGTTATTATGATTCAATCGGAAATTCACATCTTCTCTCCCAAATTTAAAATGGGGTCCTAGTGCTTGAATTCGGTTGTTTTGGGTGGGAAAGCTCATATCAGTAAACGCTACATAATCTAAATTAAAATATAAGTAATAACCCTTAGAATTAACCTCTTTACGAATTTTTGATGGAAGCATAGTTAAACACCGGTTAAAAATTGATTCTTCAGTTTCTTGAAAAATTTCTATATCTTTTAAACCGATCCTCCAAGCCAATCTTTGGAAGAACTCATAATTCGACATACAATTTGGATATGGACAAGGACCTCCAATGTTTATCGATAATCCCGGGATGTAATAAGGAGAAATTAAGTCATGTGATTCTAGATCAAATTTAGCGGGAATAACGATGTCAGCATATTTAGTAGTCTCATTTAAAAACATGTCAATGTTAACTACAAACAAGTCGTCTCTTAATAATGCTCTCCTAAATTGATTTTGATTAGGTAAGGAACTTGCTGGATTGAAATTATAAATAAAAAGCAATTGATAATCCTCTGAAGCTAATATTGATCCAAGGTTGATCAAGGTTATTTCCTTAATATTAGAATCTGGAGTAATTTGAGTGATATATTCCAAGAGTGGTCGAAGAAGAGGCTTCATAAAGTCACTTTGAGAATATATTAAACCAGTTCCGGGTTTTCCGAAATTTCCAAGAATGATCTGAATCAATGCTACGGATTTTACTATTCTACCTCCATAATAATCCTTCTGAATGCCATATCCCACATTAAAAATCGTATGATGTTTAAATGCAATTAATAAATCCACAAATTTTTGGAGGGAATGAGATTTTATACCCGTTTGAGATATGAGCTTTTCTTTATCGATTTGAATTGCTTCTTGAATTATTGAAGAATAAAAATCAACGTGTATCTTCAAAAATTTCTCATCATGGGATTTATTATTAATTAATTCATTTATTACCAATTTAGCTAATAAGTGATCAGTACCGGGATATAAATGCAGGAAACAACCAGCTTTTTTAGCAATTTGAGTCCTGCGAGAATCTATTACAACTAACTTCGCTCCAGTTCTTATTGCTTGCTTAACTAAAAAATATGCATGTATATTACTTTCTGAAAGATTACTTCCCCACACCACAATCAAACGAGTGGCTGGATTTATTAACTGAAACGGATTCGTTGTTGAATATGTTCCAAATAAGTGAGTAAGCCCAGCACATCCACCTTCGTTACAAATTCCTCCACCAGTAATCGTTGCTCCGAGGGTTTTAAAAAATCTGATGGGTGAATACATTGATATTAAGCCAGAGTTGCCAGAATAAAAAGCTCCTAATATAGACGAGGAATTTCCATCTTCATTAATATCCATTATTTTTTTTGCAATAATATTGAGTGCTTTATCGAAATTTATGGGTTCAAAGGAATTTTTGGGTTTAGAAAAATTGCGAATTAAAGGGACTTTCAACCGATTAGGATGATAAATTAAATCCTGTCGTTGTTTTAATTTGGGGCAAAAGAATCCCATCGTAAAAGGATGATCTTTTATAGGATATCCAGATATAAATTTATATTCAGCTGCATCATCATTCCACGATCCTTTAAATACACAGGATCCATAGCAATCTTTTGTACACGTACCAAATCTAATTCTTTTATTAGAGTTTTTTTCAATTTTCATTAAAAATCCAATTCAATAAATCTTTTACATTTTATAATATGAAAATCATCAATTTATAAATATATTTAATACTACTAAATTTTTAGAATTATGCTTGTAATTCGCTAAAACTCTTTAAAGTAAAGGTAATTTTGATACTTCTTTCAACCAATTGAAATATTAAGTTTTTGAATTAAAGCAATTTTATTTTTTAAGAATTCAATTATATCTTTATTATCTTTAGCTTCTAATGAACCCCCACAATCAGGGCATCTGAAATTAAGCTCAAATGCTTCATCAAAATTATATTTAAGGTTTGATTTCTCACAAGTTTTACAAATGAAAAAATAATTATTCTGTTCAAATTGTAACCTATCTCGCAACTTGCTTTCGACTAATTTCTTTTTCTCTAAAAGTATTTCGTCAAGCAAGTCAAATTCATGCCACCAATAATATATAAACCATCCAGTAGATTTATCCCTTATACGTCTAAATTGTGCCAACTTTTCTGAATATAGTTTATAAAGCGTTTTTCGAACCGTATTTAACTTTAATATTTCATTATCTTCTGGTTCGAAATCAATGTCCGTACCATCAATTCGTTCTTTAATATTTTCAGTTATGTCTTCATCAGTTATATCTTTTGATTCAGAATTTAAAAGTTCAGTTCCAACGTATATTGCAATATCGCCACCAATGATATATAATAAAGACTGCAAGTTAGGATTTAATTCCTTAATTTAACTTAGCCTCGCTTACATTTGATCTTAACTTGATAATTAAATATCTTTCATAAAAATTAAATTTTTTTGAAAATATCGATGATAAAAACTATTCTTTGTTTATCAAACGACAATAGAATATTGTTTTTCTAATATCTCACCATCTATATCTAACGAACGAATCAATTTTCCTTTTCGTACAGCCATAATTCGTAATAACCGTGAATCCTTTATATTTTTTGGAATTTCGATTTCTGTAATTTTATAATTATTTACAACAGTTAAGGTCTTCCAATTTTTAGGGAGCTCTGATTTAAAATCCGGGATGATAAAATTTATGGTGTTTTTTAAGTTTTCATCAGTATTATTAAGATATCCAACGCAAAATTGTACTCTCTTATTAATGTCTTCATCCTCAACTTTTTTTTTAGAAGGTTGAGGGACTTTCTTTTTAGTGGTAACTTTACAGCTCGGATTTAAAATAAATGATAATAATAAATAACTGTGTTCTCGAAACGCTTCAACACTCTTTACTAACTTGTCTTTAGTGATATTATCAATTATTTCTGCTTTATAATTTTTTGTTTGACCAGTTGATTTTTTTAAATCCCAATTAAATCCTAACTCTGTTAATAATCCACTAATTTCACTCCCTGTAATTAACCTACCATTAATTTCAAATTCTTCATTAGGGTCTGATATTGACATGCTCACAAGCTCAAGAATTAAATCTTCGTATTCGTGAGTCCCTTTTAATGTTATTTTGGCCTTTGTTTGAGAGATTTTCATTACTGGTCCTGTAAAGTCACCCTTGGAATATCTATAGAAATGCCGGTGAATTTTCTTATGTTTATTTGCGGGATCCTTCAATTGTGGTGATTGAATTAATTCATAAATAAAATGCATTTTTAGTTCAGATCTAATTTTCTTTAAAAACAAATAAAGTTTTGTTTATTAAATATCAATAAAATACAATTTTAAATTTTTTTTATTAATAAACTTAAAAAAAAATAAAACATATTCAAAAATACATATCATAAAAAAAACCTATGACATATGCCTGATATTCCTTCATTATCCTTATGGATCTTCGCATGGTTATTTCTTTTTATAGGATTAGCAGCATTAGTCGTTTTAGTAATATATACAATATATGGTAGAGAAAAATCAGTTCGACTTTCAGTCATTAGTATAGCAATTGCTTCAATCTTTCTTGGATTCTCTTTTCATTTCTTTTTACTCAATTGGGGAATATAATTTATTTAGTGAATGTTGAATATTTTGAAATGATATTCTCTTATTATCTAAATAATTATGAGCCTTAATTGTCAATTCTTTCTTTTGATAAAATATATTGTTAATGTTTAAAAAAGAAGAAGCGTAATATTTTTATTACAATATATTTAAATTAAAAAAATAATAAAAAAACCGCAGTTTGGATAATTATTATGTTGTTTCAAGATGGAGATGCAGAACCTTGGGTTTTTATATTATGGTTAATACTCGCAACTGTTATAGTAGCATTGATTATATATATCGTCGTTCTTCTTTTAGAGTCTAAAACAAAAGCCTCAGATAAGAAATTTATGATACTTATATTAGCATTAATAATTGTATTATTATTACCCGTTGTTTTGAATGCAATTGAAACTGTTTTAAGTGCCATTGGGGACGCTTTAGCTGATATGAGAAATGCGATTGATGATAAAGGACAAAATCTCGTAGTATTATTAGTTCCTGTATTTGGTTTTCTTATATTATTAGTTCTGGTTAAGTTTTTGATTGATATACCTTGGGATCATTCAGTCTGGGTTTCATTATTAATATTGTTCATATTATACATTCTATATTCCTTGGTACCTGAACTATACACATTTGTAGGGGTATCGTTTTAATAAATTGAAGAAATAATAATTATAATAAAAAATTCTACTTTTTTTTTGTAATATTTTAAATAAATACTTCAAGTTTAATTTCTTGAGATATACTTAAACAAAATTGCATTTATTCTAAAAATTAAAAGACTTAGAAATTTTTCACTTTTAAAATTAAATTTTTTCCTTTAATTTAAGTCTCGGAGCAAGTCCTAAGCTCATCATCTCTTGTAAAAGCAATTTGAATGCGTATGAACACACAACCTTCGATATGATGGTACCCTCTCCGCATACTGGGCAATATCGCTTATCCCTATTTCGATCATACACAGCTAAAAGTCCACACTTTTCACAAACTAAAATCACGGTTCGATCAGATTCATCTAAAAGGCGTTCTTTTAATAATAATGCTGACCCATGACCTACTAAACAATCCCGTTCCATTTCTCCAAATCTTAGTCCCCCTTCTCTTGCTCGCCCTTCCGTGGGTTGTCTTGTTAATATTTGAACAGGTCCACGTGCTCTGGCATGAAGCTTATCTGCAACTAAGTGATATAACTTTTGGTAATAAATGGGAGCACAATAAATTCCTGCTTCATACTTTTCTCCCGTAATTCCATTATACATGACCTCCCGACCATTAAATTCAAATCCAACTTCTACTAACTGTTCTTGAAGCATAGTAATATCAGTCCACTCAAAAGCTGTAGCATCGCCTAATCTTCCCGTTGTACAAGCAATTTTTCCGCTAATCCCTTCAAAAAGTTGCCCTAGCGTCATTCTAGAAGGCATAGCATGAGGATTAACTATAATATCAGGAATTACTCCTGAGGAAGTAAATGGCATGTCTGATTGATCAACAATCAATCCAAGTACTCCTTTTTGACCATGACGAGAAGAAAATTTATCACCTAATTCTGGTATTCTTAAATCTCTTACTTTGATTTTTACTAGTTTATTCCCATCTACAGTTTCAGAAATGATTACAGTATCAACTATTCCTTTCTCGTTGTGGCGCATGTTTTTTGAAGTCTCACGCCGATTAGGTTGCATTAATTCAAACTCTTCATAGGATTTTATGAATCTAGGGGGAGAAGTTCTTCCAATAAGGACATCTCCTCCATTGACTTCAGTTTCTGGTTCGATTATACCATCCACCTCTGATAGTAAGCGATAAGATTCAGCAGATTTAAATCCCCTCACGCCTCTTTCTGGAATCTCAAATTTATCAACTTCTCCTCCAGGGTATTTCCTTTCTTCAGCGTTATATGTTCTAAAAAAGTGGCTACGGGCAAGTCCCCTCTCAATTGATGCTTTATTGATGATTATAGCGTCTTCGATATTAAATCCTTCAAAGCTCATCATCGCGACGATAAAATTTTGTCCAGCTGGGCGTTTATTAATGCCAATGATTTCCATTGGACTTGTTTTAACTAAAGGTTGTTGAGGATAATGTAAGGTATGTCCTCTCGTATCAAGTCTTAAATGCATATTTGCGGCAAATAAACCTAATGCTTGTTTTACCATTCCAGCCTCGTAAGTATTTCTAGGAGATTGATTGTGCTCCGGAAATGGAATAATTGATGCACAAATACCAAGGATTGCGGCTGGTGCTATTTCTAAATGAGTATGTTCTGTTGTTATATCTTCTTCAAACATTGCTATAAATGCATTTTCTTCCTCTTCAGCATCTAAATATTCAATAACGCCTTTTTGGACTAAATCTGACCAAATGTACTTTTTTTGTTTTAACTTTTCAATATCTTCTTTTGTTATTAGTAATTTCTTATTCTTTAATACAAAAAGTGGTCTAGTTGCCCTTCCAGCATCACAATTAATCTGGATTTCTTTAGAATCGTGATAATAGCCAATATTAACATGTTGCCCTATTTCTCCTTTCCTCCTTTTTTCTCTAAGTTGACGTATGAATGGATTGTGTTGTTGATGGATCCCCACGAGTTTTCCGTTTAAAAAGACTTTAACCTTATCACCTTTGATGTGTTTAACTTCATTTATGGGAATTACTCCTAAATCGATTAAAATGTTTTCAATGATTATCGCATCTGTTCCAACCGAAATAATTGAAGCTAATCCAAGATTTTTTACCAAGCCACAATTCGGACCTTCAGGTGTCTCTGCTGGACAAATTTTCCCCCATTGCGTTGGGTGTAAATCTCTAGCTTCAAAATGAGGTTGGCTACGACTTAACGGTGAAATAACTCTTCTTAAATGACTTAACGTTCCAACATGATTAGTTCTGTTTAATAGCTGGCTTACTCCTGCTTTACCTCCAACCCAATTCCCAGTGGCTAGTGCATGTCTAATTCTTTCAGTAATTACATCTGCTCTTACTGCTGTTTTTATGTTTGGCGCTCTCCCTCTAACAGCAGTCCTTTCTAGTTGATATTTAATATCTTTTACTAGATTCAGAAATGCAACCCTAAATAAGGAAGTGTATAATTCTCCAGCTAATTTTAACCTCTTATTTGCATAATGATCTTTATCATCCGGTTCTCTCAACCCTAAAGCAAGTTCCATAACTTTTTGTGCCATTTGTCCTAGATAATATGCCTTTTTAATCCTATCCTCTTCGGCATTCCCTATGTGAGGTAAAAGATATCTATCTAAAACTTGAAGTGCTCTCCTGATACGGTAATCCTTAGTTTGCCCAATTGCAACTCTCTTTCCTATATAATCAAGTGCATTATGCTGTGATTTCTCTGGATCTTTTAATACCTGAATTTCAGAAGCAACGTCTATTACTGGAATCAATTCTTTTTGAATCTCCTCATTCTCTGATATCGCCTCAAAGATTTCTCTATCCGAATGTAAACCTAAAGCTCTCATGAGAATGGCTAAAGGAATCTTGCCAGGAACCGAGGGAAAAGAGACTCTTAAATTACCATCCTTTTTCCTTTCAATTGTCACCGGTGCTCTAAATCCACTTCTCGTTGAAAATACTTTAGCTTGATGCGTGGCACTTGAACTTCTACTTGCTTCTTCTGCCAATATCCTATTAGGGGCTAAATCCTCCTGTGTAACAAGAACACGCTCCGTTCCATTAATTATGAAATATCCTCCGGGATCTAACGGATCTTCTCCCCGATTGATTAATTCTTGCTCTGACAAACTTTCTAAGGGGCATCGACAACTTTTTAGCATTATCGGAATTTTTCCGATATAGATGTCAAGCGTTTCCTCAGCTTCTTCTCTCTGTGTTCTCTCATCTATGGTAATTGGAGTCATATCTAAGGTAATGTCTGCGGCATAACTCAGTTCTCTGATCCTAGCCTCAATAGGTGTAATTTCCATTGTAGCACCATCTGCTTCTCTTACTTTTGGCATTCCAACTTTAATTTTTCCAAATTTAATCTTGAAACCTGGAATATCAGGGATCACTTCACCAGATTCATCCACAATAGTTTGCATTTCATATTCGATGAAATTATTATACGAATCTAAATGTTGCCGTACTAAACCCTTTTCATCAAATAGGCTTTTCAATACTATCCATTTATCTTCATTTGATAACTTTTCAGTACTCAAAATTCATTAAACCATATATTTTTCATTTTTGATAAAAAAAATCGTATTA
>CAYZTE010000001.1:31895-49504 GCA_964481225.1 uncultured archaeon
ACTCAAAATTCATTAAACCATATATTTTTCATTTTTGATAAAAAAAATCGTATTAGACTTTTTCCTTTTTGACATACCTATAATAATCTACAGATTTAACTGTTGTATTAGATTCTCTAATTATTTTTACAATGTCTCCTTCTTTTGCACCGATTGCAATGGCAACTGGATCTTTTTCAAACATCTGAGGTAAATCATTTACATCTATTCTATACTTATCTAAGAGATTTTTAGATTCTTCTTTAGTTAAAAGAATATGGCAAGGAACAAATTTATGGAGTAATACATCAATCTTTTTCTTCTTAGTCAAGGAAAAATCCTCTTTTTTAACAAATTATAAGTAAAGAAGTCATTCCATTCTAAAAAATTTTTTCATTTTTTCATTATTTTTTAATGATAGAGGAGGATTGAAATAATCTATTGTTTATGAAAACACCTAAAAACCCAATAACCACTTCTTTTGCACACTATTTCAATTTCTTTATCCGGAAAGGAACTTTTTAGAAACTTTAATATAAAAGGTGCCCCCATTTTTTTCTTTATTACAAACTGAAAAGTTCCTTTTGGTTTTAAATATTTAGGAATATCGTGGATTAAATTCATAAACTCCTTTTTTCCTTGCCTTAAAGGGGGATTCATGTAAATTTCATCAAATTTCAAATTTTTATTATTAATAGGTTCAAAATAATTTCCATCTAATACAATGACATTTTTCTTTCTATTAGGCAAGTTTATTTTTATGTTTTCTTTTGCGCACCAAATAGCACGTTTATTAATATCTATCAAATAAACAATGCTTTCGGGTGATTCATGACCCAAGACAATTCCTATGGGACCATATCCACATCCTAAATCAAGCAATATGCTAGATTCTTTAGGAATATACATGTGCTCGATAAAAACCTTCGTTCCTAAATCTAATTTATTATAAGAGAATACTCCAGGAGTAGTTTTAAAAATGTAAAGGTGCCTTCTTAAACTCTCTGACATTGTGTGAATTTTTACATTTACGTCAGGAAATCGGCTATAATAGTGTTGTTTATTATTCTTCATAGTGAAAAAGGGATATCTTAGAATTCTACTATTTTCTTTCGTTCCATCGAGGATAAATCCCTCTATCCATAAAAACTTTATTAATTTTAACTAATATTCCGGATTTGGCATTATACATTTGCATTGCATCCTTTAATGATGTTCCAAATCCAATTAATTCCTTTTTTAGAGTCATTAATGCAACCAGCATTTTAGATTTTACTCTAGCATCAATATAACAAATGCCAGCGGAGGCTAAATCTGCACCATGGCATATAGCATCAACAGCTGTGTCCCTAATAAAAATCTTAGGTATATGGGATACCATCTTTTCCATTGGAAATATTACCTTTCTTAGGTAATATTCATTACCCTCCATTTGATATATTGTAAATGCATCTTTTAAATCTTGGAGCGTGATTAAATTATCGCTTTCATTGAAACTTCCTACTTTAGTTCTCCTTAATTCAAGCATATGACCACCCGAGCAAAGAGCTTCTCCAATATCAAAACATAATTTTCGTATATATGTTCCTGCTTCACATCCAATCCGGAATAGCACGTAGTTATCTTTTACTTCAATTATTTCACTGTAATAAATCTCTCTCACTCTTAACTTCCTTACAACGGACGATTTTATGGGCGGTCTTTGATAAATCCTTCCAGTAAATAATTTGAATATTTTTTCGACTCTTTTAAGTTTCTCTGGGGAATGTAGATATAATATACCAATATATTCTTTTCCAGCTGTTAATAAAGCTGATAAAACCCGCGTTGCTTTTCCAAGGGCGCAAGGTAAGACACCAGTAACCTTTGGATCCAATGTTCCTCCATGACCCGCACTTGAAATCTCTAAAATTTTGCGAACCCATGAAACTACCTCATGGCTAGTTGGACCGCCAGGTTTATCCAAATTTATTACTCCGTGTTGCAAAAGTGAATCTATACTCCTTTTTTCTGGTTCGCATCCATAATCAGGATTAGTTTTATCTTGTGATTTTACCAATAATTGCTCAGGTTCATCTGATGGTAATTTAAATGCTGAATTTTCCATACTAAATTATAATAAAAAGGTTTTTTAAGTAATTATAAACTTGGAAATTTCAAAAACTTTTCTTCAAAAGGGCGAGCATAAAAATATAAGATAAATGACCTGGAACTCGTGGAAAAATAACGGGCTATAGGGGAATTGAACCCCTGACCTTTCTTTTTATGGAAGAATCTCCCATAAATGTCAGGTTAAAAGCCTGCTGCGCTACCTGCCTGCGCCAATAGCCCCTAAAGATAGCGTTTAGCATTTAAATGCTGTGTGTATTAGAATAAATCCATTATAATATAAAAATTTTTTTTAAATGAGTTCTTTTCCTTCATTCTTTAATTAAATTATGAAAATCCCATTAAAATTTAAGCCTTTTTATTGAAATGTTCAAATCCATAACTCCTTATTTCTTTTCTTTCACCCTCTTTAAAAATGAAAACACTTTCTTCAGAAATTGCTTTTCCGATTTTAAAAATCTGTCCACCCTTAGATTGAATTTTTTTTTGCGCAGCATCAAAATCTTTTGGATCTATGGTAAACAAGTGGATAAATTCTTCACCTCCATTTAAAACTAATTTTTCTAAGGAAACATTAAATTCATTAGAGTATTTAATCGCTTCTAAGTCAATTAAATCATCATTAAAATCGATTTCAAATCCTAAATTTGGATTTGAGATCATTAAATCATACAAAGACTTGGATAACCCATCAGAAGAATCGATACTTGAAGTTGCTAAATTTCTTTCGGATAATATGAATGCTTCATTTCCAGAGATTTCAGGCTCTAAAACACTCATAATAGATCTTTTATAATTTGGAAAATCTTGATGATCCCCTTCTCTGTTTAAAAGAATATCGAAACCTACTCCAGTCAAGCCAAATTTATTATTAGCTACCAAAATATCACCTACATTTATCCCTTTTCTATAAATTATAGTAGAAGGATTTTTAAAGCCGAATACAGTTGGATTTACTATTAATTCTTTTGTCTCATTAATATCTCCGCCAATGTAATCCAGATCAAATTTTACACTACAATCGATGATCCCATTTACTAAATCAATAAATTCCTTCTTTTTAAGCTCCTTTTGTAAACCAAAAGATATGATTATACCCTTTGGTTTAACACTTTTAACTAATAAATCACTTACATTCATTATAACAGATTTCTTACCAATCTGATAATAATTCATTAAGGGTGGTACATCAGTCGTAGATACTAACATATCAGAATTTAAAACAATGTTTCTATTCGAAATCATATCTTTAAAATCAAAAAAAAAGGAATCATCATTCAACAATTCTTTTCCAGTTTTTTTTAAAACCAATTCTTCAATTAGTTTTATTAACCTAGTTTCTCCTAAAACTCCTATTTGAAGATTATTATTCATTGAATAAAATTTAAAATTTCTTTACAATTATAATTTTTGAATAAACTCGTATTTTTACAATATCTTTGCCTCTGTAACTCAGTGGTAGAGTGATTGACTCGTAATCAATTAGTCGGGGGTTCAATTCCCCCCAGAGGCTTTAATCATACTTCTTCAGCAAAAACATAACGTTTTACCATTTGTAATGCGAGCATCTTGAATGCGTCATTAATATTTTCACCAGTTTTAGCAGAAGTTTCAATATAAGAAAGATTTAAATTTTTTGCAAGTTCTTCACCCTGTTCAGTAGTTAATACGCGATTTTCTTCTAAATCTATTTTATTGCAAACTAAAATTAATGAGATATTGGACGATACGCTTTTAATTTCTTTAAACCAATCCTCAATTTTTTCGAAAGTATCTTGACGCGTAACATCATAAACTAAAATTCCAGCTTCAGCGTTTGATAAATAAGTTTGTCTTACTCGTTTAAATTGGGCTTGTCCGGCTAAATCCCAAATTACAAATCGAACCTTTGATTCCAATCCTCCAAAATCAAATTCCTTTTTCATTATTGATGTCCCGATTGTGGATTTATAATCTGTTTGAAAAGAATCCTCAACAAAGCGATGTACCATACTTGTTTTTCCTACGCCCCCTTCTCCTCCTAAAATTAATTTATAAGCATATTCACTTGACTGGATTTTAATTTTTTGAAGTTTGTTTACTTTCCTTTCAATGTGTTCTCCTCCTGAATCGGTGAAAAGTTTTGGAATTACTGGACTGACTGTTCTCCCATCAAAAATTCTGGTTATTTTCTCAGCAGCTAAATAAGCATATGGAAATACTGGATCTACCATTGCGATTGAATTTAAAACTGTAACAAAAATAGCTTCAGGTCCTGCTTCACAAAATATAAATCGATGTTCCTCGGTATCGAAGGTTCCTGTTCCAAAAGAGCCCGAACTAAACTCTTCCGTGATTCTAGTCAAAACGGGTTCCACTAATGCACTAACTCCTGCAATAACATCTTCCTCTACCTCCGCTTCTTCAGATCCCTTTAAAGCAGCCATTACTAAGCCTTCTCTATTTACAATAAGAGCAGCAATTAAATTTTCTCCAATCTCCTGCTTGTACCATTTCAGCAATGCTTCTAGTTTTTTTCGATCGACTGACATAAATTTAAAAACCTTTAAAGAACCTATTAAATGTATTATAAAATAACTAAAATATATTATTTTTTATAACAAGTTTATCTTAAAAATTTATAGAAAAAGATAATCTTCCAAAATATTTACATTTTTAGCCTTAGTATATAAAAGCTAACTTGCTTGTTTAAATAATTGATTTAAAGAGAAAAAATAGTTTAATTACCTTTAGAGTTAAGTGTTCTTTTCTAAAAAAATAAATTAACAACTTCTTGAAAATCTTCTATAGCAGTATTTCTTGTCATGTATTATGTTTCTATCTCAAGTTGAGTCATCAAATCATTAGTATAAGATTTATTTAATAATTGTTTCGTACTTTCCCATGCTATTGTGGTTCCATTACTTAATTTTATGCCATTGATAATGATTTCATCTAAAAAGCCATTCTCAGATGTTGTTTGGGAAAATAGGTTAACTTTTTTAGCTTTCTTTGCAATTAAAATTTCCTCCAGTAATATCATTTCATTAGCAATTCTTAAACCAACGATTTTTAGCAGGTGAAATATTGATCTTTTTAAAAATTATTAAGGAAAAAAATTTTAAAAAATGAATGCATTATCTTAAATCATTAGCTAAAGACATTTAAATTTGAAAAAAAATATACTGCTATTGCAGGAGTTGCCAAGCATGGACAACGGCGCTAGAAAAAGGCGAACATAAGCGTCTATAGCGTAACTGAGGCTCTAGTGACATAGGTCTTCGTGGGTTCAAATCCCACCTCCTGCATATATATTATCTCTGCTAAATAATTTAATATTATATTTATTTTAATTTTCATTGAAATATATCATAAAAATATCAAATCTAATACAAATTTGTCTTAATAAATTCACTATTCTTTTATAAAAAAAAAGTAATCTTGATATATTCTGATGAATTTGTAAAATTAATAAAGGAAATGGGATGGTAATTTCAGAACTAAAATTCTATACCGAAAAGGAAACGATACAACACGTAAATTCATTAATGTTTGAACGGATAGCTGGAACTAAAGGAGAAGATAAAGCTATAAATTATATAAAGAAAGAATTGAATAGAGAAAATATCCAATTCAATATAGAATCTTTTAAGTGGTCTAAAACAATAAAAATTTTGGCGACACTCATAATGATATTTATAATTTTCTCATCAGTTCTTTACAAGACAATTGTTTTTTCAGATATTGTGTGGATAATGTTTGTGCTTGTTTTAATATTTATTGCATTAACTTATATTCTCGTAATAAACTTCCATGATATGACACATTTAGTCTTGCTAGGCAAAAGGAGAAATTCTAAAAACATCATAGCGAAAATATCAGCAATAGAAAAACAACCTAAACGACCACTTGTTATTTTTTCTGCTCATTATGATTCTATCTCGTCTAGATATCCCTATAACTTAAAAAAGTATTTTTATTTGATAATGATAATTCTAGGCAGTCCTTATATTGTCTCCTCATTAGTTTTTACTGAATGGACTATCTTAGCGAATTCTTTCGATTATTTCAATAATGAATTATATGAAAGACTTATGGAGAAATCTATCAATTTTTCTTATATTACGTTTTTATTTTTAATGATTTCTATAATTGTGCTTCTACTGAATAGAGAACGCAGTGAATCCCTCGGTTCCCTTGATAATGCTAGTGGAGTCTCAATTTTAATTGAATTAGCTAAACGTTTTAATAAAAATCCTCTGAAAAATATGGATGTCTTGTTTTTGTGGTGTGGGGCTGAAGAATGGGGATTATGGGGCTCAAAACAATTTTGTGCTAAAAATCTTGATGATTTAATTGAAGAGTACGATCTTGATAAGTCTTATAATATAAATATTGATATGCTCGGATCTTATATTGGACTCGTGAATAATACTGGAATAATTAAAAAACGAAAAAATAACGGGAATTTAATTAGCATTTTAGAAGCCACAGCAAAAAGATTAAATGTTCCACTCATAAAGTATGACTTGACTTTAGAACCAAGAAGCGATCAAATGTCGTTTCGCTCATTTGCCAAAAGGGCTAAAAAGAAGATGCAGGTTTGCTGTTTTATATCAAATAAAGATACAAAGTTTATTCACACGTCAAGGGATACTCCCAATAAATGCTCTTCCAAGAATCTCAATGGGTGTCTGGAGATATGTTATAATGCGATTAAGAGTATTGATCTAAGGGTATAATAATATTTAAAAAAAATCTGATAATTTGTGTTGTTTAATTTTAGGATTATTAGTCAAACTCTCCACGTATTCTTCGATTAATTCCATTCGTTGAACTGTGTAATCATCCAAATCAAAAACTTTACAAAGTTTTAAAGAACGAGGTATATACTTTTCAATTCCCCCTCTATTTACGGTCAATATTACTTTATTTCCACACTTCGGACATTTTCCTGCATTTGAAAGAGGTGGTCTTCTAAATTTCGAATTACATTTAACACATCTAAATTCTTGAATACCAAATTTTCTTAAATTTCCTAAAATATCAGGATTAAAATGAGTTGATAAAATTTTTTCTGCCACTTTTTTTGCATCTACAGCTTTAATTATTTTGGCAAGGTGCAATTGGGCGTCGATTTTTTCATCCATTGATTCATAAGTCTTATAAGCAGTAGTCTTAGGACCTTCGTTAATATCTTTAGCTGGTATATTAAAGCCAATATTCTCATATTGTGTTGGTGTCCCTAATCGATTTTTGACCATATCCATCATATCCTCAATTTCGTTAGGCATAACAAATTTCTCAGTAGCTACATAGAACTCTAAGGGATATTTAAACATAGTATCTATGTTATGAGCTTCAACATCAATTTCATTCGGATCTAATATTGATGATATCACAAGAGTTGCATCCATTCTTCCCCCTATTTTATTCGGTAAATAATTTCGTGAGAAATTCAAAAGGGGGTCCAATAACAGCATAATTCCATCTTCGTCTCCATCACAATTGCGACGTTTGGCAGCATGCCAGTATGGATGAGCATATATTGCCCTAGCTGGAGTAAATCCAATAATTCGCCCAATTATCCCCGCACTTGTATGTGGTGCTAACCCAACTACCAAATGTCCTATTAAATCATCCTTTTTAGAAATGTTATAGAAGCAATTCATTCTATAATAAAACTCTAATTCATCATCAAGAAAATTAGCGACTTTAATGAAATAGTTGGCACAATCTTCTGAAAGAGTGACATCTTGAACTCTTAATTCAATAATTTGATTCTCATTTACTAAGTCATTTCCCCTATAATCATGGTAATATCCTAACTCTTTTAGTTTGTTGATAGATATTCCTATTTCTTTTGGTTTAAAATGAGTTAAAGGTATATCTGTAGCATCATATCTTATTTCAGCAGTCTTATAAACTAATACATCATTTTTGGCTCTTAATATACCTTTTTCTATTGGCTCTGGAATTTTAAATTGATTTGTCAGCCCATAAATTCCTTTTAAATGCTTTGGAAAAGATATTTGTAATTTTTTTAGAATTGCATTCACATGAGTTTTGATATTAAAAAATGCATCCTTAGATGACCTTAATCTTTCGTGACATTGAGGACATTGAGGCTTTTCCTTAGGATCTATTGGAGGATATAATTTTTTACACTTTTCGCAAATTGATTTTAATTCAGTATGTTTGGAACACTTTGGACAAATGTTAAAAATACTAACCGTGCCACAATTAGGACATTTTTTCCTACATACATCTATCTTCACTTTTTGAAGCTCAATTGCTTTTTCAACTGATCTTGAGCTTCCAACCTTATCACTTAGAGGAAATAAAGTATGAACTCCTTTCATACTCTTTTTTTCAGATTTTTCAGGTCTCCCCATACGAGTTCCCATAAAATATGGGGCTTTATTTCTAATTTTTATTGAAGAAGCTTTATAAAAATAAGAAAAAACATCATCATCTTTACTAAGTTGTATTTGTTTTTTGTTTTTAAGATTAAAAATTACCTTATAAATGTAATTCATATCTTGGTTAAATATTATTTTGTTATGTTTTATCTCATGGAGAACAAACGCTTTTTCCAAGATATGTTTTACTTCTTTTTTATTATCCAATATAACTTTATTTTCTTTCTCCATAAATCCAGTTAAAAATTCATTTCTTAACATGTTTAAATCTTCAACCAATAAATTCCCCCAAAAATCCGTATAAATTGGATGTAAAGGTATTTTATAATTTAAAGATATTTTAATAGCTTCTTCAGCAGAAGGTTTATTCTTAAAGGGATTTTTTAAGAATTTATCTAAACTTACATTATTATCTTTTCGGGCTTTAATTACTTTTTCTAATTCTAATGCCCACCACTCTTCTACATAACCAGATGGTATTAATTTATGATTATTTTCTACAAATTCACCAAATCCAAATAATATATCACCTAAGAACAGAATTTTTTCAATATTTGGAAAAATCTCCTTAGTCATTTTATAACTATTAACTCTAATAACATCTCCGTTTTTCAATTTTACGATAGGGGGTTCAAGACTATTTACAGGACATATACTTGTACTTTTTCCAGGTCGTTCTATTCTTAATTGTGTTCCAATGGCTACAAAATCATCTAATAATCCCATTGTTGCGGGATGAAGACCCCCCGCTGCTAAACCTGTATTTCGAGATCTACCATATCTAATTCTATGTCCTCCCACTTCGGATGGATGACTAAATACAGGTCTACCCGCAATAATATCTGTAACATATTTAGAGTTTGGTGCAATTTTCACTTTTTCTTCTTTAAGTTTTTCTTTTTCCTTATTTCTCTGATTATCTTCTTTCTGAGCGATCTTTTTTAAATCAGAAAGCCATTCCCAACCTTTCAAATTCATATCTTGAGCTATTTTAAGAAGTTTTGGAGCTTTAAGAAGGATTCCATCGTTTAAAACTAAACAAGCTCCTCCTCTTATATTATTTGTCTCAATTCTAGGCAAATCTCTAAATGCTGAGACTTCTTCATCTTCAGTTGGGTCACCACTTATTTCTACAGGTAAATTTTTAACAGCAAATCTTATTTCACGGTTAGAAGATGGATATTGTAAACGAGTAATTCTGTCATAAAGGTTAACTTCTTCAACATATCTACCAATTTCTGCCTCAGTTGCTTCATACTTAGGAATATTCGACCTTCTTCTAACATAATCAGCAATTAAAACGCATAGTGCAGCAGTGGTTCCTCCAGCAGCTCTAATTGGACCAGCAAAATATAATGATAAATATTTATTACCATATGGATCTTTTCGTATTAAAATTTTAGAAATCCCTTCAAGTGGAGCACTGACTACGCCCATTGTTTTTATTGCTAAACCGATTCTTATTGCTCTTTCAACTCTTTCTTCTAACGATTCAATATTCCCAATTTTTTTATCTAATATATCTGTAACTACCTTAAAAACTATTTCATCCTCATTATATCCTTCCTTCTTTAAAGCTCTTATAACCTCAGCAACCCCTTCTGGACCGATTAATTTTTCTACTCTTCCAGCTAGATCCTTTGCTTGTGGGCATTCAACAGATAATTCAGGATCAAGTCCTTTCCTACGTGCGTCTTCAGCAATCGCATAGCATCGATCTACATTTTGTTGAATTAGGGTAAAGTATTCTTTCATTTCCTTATTCATTTCTACCATATATCATCATGCTTTACAGTAATTTTAAAGATGAAGAGACAACAAAATAAGTATTAATATACTTATCTCCTAACTTAAATTAAATTCATTTATTAATCTACTATTTCATTTATAAATTTAGGGAGAATGTAAATTTATCACTGTCTCTTACTATATAAAGAATCCATGTTTTTCCTTTAATAATAAATGATTTAATTTTATCTCACAATAATTATAGTAATTGGATCTTGGAATGGAATACTTTGAAAGCAGACAATATTGATAAGAAGAAAATCATTTTAAGAAAATTAATAAGTTCTGGTATAAATATTACCCCAACCATATTAGATTTTGTCTTAACTTTAGATAATCCCTCTGAAAAAATCAATTTAATCATTCGAGACACAAGTTTCATACCTAACTTTAAAAGCCATATAACTGAGAACATTTTAAAGAAAATTTCGAATGAGGAGATAAAAAAAGCATTTAAAAGAAAATTATTTAAACAAGATTCTGCCCTGCCTGAAAAGAAAACAAGTTTAAAACGCGAAATTAATCAAATAAGCTTGGTAAATCAATTTAAAGACAAGAAAAATTTATCGAGCTCCACAGAAACACTTGAAAACTTGCTTGGAAAAGAAAGTGCCGCTGAACTTGAAATGGAAAAACCTTCAACTTTTGATCGGGAAGAGAAGCCTCTTGAATTCATTGGAAAATCAAAATTGAAAATTAAACCAATAGAAAGCACGAAAACTTCGCTTGCATTCAACCCATTAGCAAGAGAATATGAGAGTCAATTTAAAATTATTAAAGATCCTACTGGAAAATTACATACTAACGGCGATTATAATGATTTTTATGAATTAACTTTAGATAAATTCAATAGACTTCGAAAATTAATGAGGCAAAGGTTAGAAGTCCATTCAGCTGATAATATTAACAATATATTAAGATTATCCAATAAAGTTGAAGTTTCTGTTATAGGTCTTGTTAACGAAATTCGAAAAACTAAGAACGGTAATTATTTTTTAACTATAGAAGATCTTACTGGTTTAGTAAATATTATAATTAGAAGGGATCCTGATGATGACTCCAATATAAAAGTAGCTGAAAGAACACTCAGCGATCAAATGGTTTATATAAAAGGTTCTTATAATCCAGGAGAAAAAGGTAACTCTGGTATAATTTATGGAAATTATATAACAAAAATTAATATTCCAAGGGATTTTGAACTAAAAAAATCACTTGATCCCTTATCTATTGTTTTAATTTCTGATACACATATCGGCAGTAAAGAATTTGAAGAAAAGCTATGGAACAGATTTATAGCTTTTTTAAATGGGAAAATGGGGAATAAAACTCAAAGAGAACAAGCTGGTAAAATAAAATATATTATTATCAATGGAGATTTAGTTGATGGTATCGGTGTTTATCCTAACCAAAAAAGCGATCTAGTGATATCTGATATATATAAGCAGTATTATAAAGCAAGTGAAATCCTTTCTGGAATTCCAGATTATATTAAAATTTTTTATAGTTCTGGAAATCATGAGCCAGTGAGAAATGCAATACCTAGACCCGCGGTAGCAAAAAAGTACGCAGAAGAACTCATGAATATCGGTATTACATGTATAGGTAATCCTTCACTTATCCAAACTCATAATGTTAACACGTTAATCTATCATGGAGATAGTATTCTTGATTTAAATATGTTGATACCTGGTTTAGAACATAATAAACCAGTAGAAACAATGAAGGAATTAATGATTTGTAGACATCTAGCTCCAATTTATGGGAAGAAAACACAAATTGCTCCTACCATTAAAGATTGGCTTGTAATTGATAAAATTCCTGACATTTTCCATACAGGCCATATTCACATTAATGGAATGGGGTATTATAATAATGTTAGATTAGTTAATTCGGGATGCTTTCAAGGCCAAACAGATTTTATGAACTCTCTAGGAATCCATCCCACGCCGGGGATTCTTTCTATAATTGATTTAGATACTTTAAAAGGGATACAGTTAGACTTAAAAAATAATGTTTAATTATTCTACTTAAAACTAGATCAAAATTTAATGAATTCTATGAATTTCTCAATCCCTCGCAATAACAATTCAGAAATGTTATTATACATTTGGAAAATAGTTGATCTTCCAAATATTTCAATCAATGATTTGCTATATAAAATTTCATTTGACTTATTTCTTCTCACTCCAGAAAAAGCTAAAGATTTCATAAATAAATGTATTGAAAATGAATATCTAGTTAAAGATGCTAAAAAGAATCTTAAATTATCAAAGGCATTAGACCAAAAATTAAAGATCTGGCAAAAAAAAAGGAAAAAAGAAATCCTAGAAAAAATAGATTCAGCTAAAAAAATTGTACAAATAAAGAAAGATATCGATAAGAAGAAACCAACAAAGTTTACTACTCTTATTAGAACATTCTTAGATAAAGGAGCATTGAATCGAGCAGCAGCTGTATCTAATGCTTCATTTGATTTAGTTGAGTTTGATTCAACAAAGGGAATCATAAAAACAAATGTTGCAGGTTCAAAAGAAAAACCTTACGTGATCGAAATAGATACGGAAAAAAAG
Source organism: uncultured archaeon (assembly GCA_964481225.1). Classification (GTDB taxonomy): domain Archaea; phylum Asgardarchaeota; class Lokiarchaeia; order Sigyniarchaeales; family SOKP01; genus Loki-b32. The sequence goes on from CAYZTE010000001.1 coordinate 44,743, forward strand.
GTATTACGCCATGATTGCCATGATTTTGTAACTAGAAGAGCAGAAGACAAAAAGTTCTGCAAGCATTTGGTGAAATTATTCCTGCTTTTAAAAGAGAAGAATGAGATTTCTACTGAGTATTTTCTTAGAGAATTAACAGAAGAAATAGATAAATGGGAATTTGTATCTTAGATTAATTTCTTAAATACATTATTTTTTAATTTAACCTTATCAGTTTGTATCAAAATGGGTTTGTAATTTAAGATGCCCTGAATTTTTTCTATTAATGAAAGTACCTTTCCAACTAGAGCCATATCAACATCTAGTTTAATCATTTTAGTCCTTCCGTAATATCCCATCGATTTAATTTCTGCAGAGATTATACCAGCTAAAGTCAATTCATTTATATAATCACTAATTCTTCTTTTTGTTAATTGTCTGATCCCTGGAATTTGAGTTCTTGATTCTGAATATACTTCATAAATATCACCTGAAATTATAATATGTTCTGGACTGAATTTTGAAATTAAATAAATTGAAGTTAAAACCAATTGTGCTTGAAGTGGCATGCCTTTAATATATTCCGAGATATGATCTTTTTCTAAATCTTCTTGAGCTTTCTCAACGTGTTTAGAATTGACAATTTTATTTTGAGATCTCTCAGATAATTCACCTGCTTTCCTTAACAAATGAAGCGCTTTTCTCGCATCTCCGTGTTCTTTTGCTGCGAGCGCAGCACATAAGGGTATGACCTCCTCCTTTAAGACACCTTCTTGAAACGCAATTTTTGCTCTTTCGTTTAAAATATCTCTAAGCTCACTTGCATCATAAGAGGGAAATACTATATGTTCTTCTCCAAGACTCGACAATATCCTTGGGTCTAAATTCTCTCGAAATTTTAACTTATTGGAAATTCCGATCAAACTCGTTTTACACTCATCTAAGTTCTCGTTTAGCCTTGTTAAATCGTACAAAATTTCATTTCCACCTTTTTTTCCTACTAAAATATCAATTTCATCTAAAACGAGAAAACAAATCGATTTTCCTATTTTTAAGTCTAATAAACCAAGCAATTTCTTAAAGATGATATCTTTGGGAAGCCCTGTAGGTGGTATCTTTTCTCTTCTAGAAATAGTGTTATAAATATGAGCTAATATGCGATAAGGAGTCGATACAACGTTACAGTTGATATATATCCACCATGGTTTTATCCCTGAGCATTTTTGCGCCAATTTTTGGCTCACATATCTTATGGTCGCAGTTTTTCCAGTACCAGTCTGACCATAGCATAGAAAGCTAGGTGGGGCATCACCTAACAGAGCACAGGCAGTTTTTTCAGCAATTTCTTTTATTTGATTATCTCGATGTGGTAATGCATCAGGAATATAAGAAGCTTCCAATGCATCTCTATTACTAAAAATCCTTGGTCCTTTTAGATAATTCCTGTAGAATTTATCAATATTAAATTGATAATTATTATCATGATTATTCAACAATTATGCCACCATTGATCCATTTTTATCCTAGAAATTTCTCCACTTGAAATATAATAGTATTAGAAGTATTTCTAATGCACTTATAAAATTAATTATTAATCTTTAATTTAATAGAAAAATGTTAAAGCTTTAATAACTAATTTTGATTAATCTTTTCAATAAATTATAATATTATTGTCGGAGCTTTAAAAGAATATTATTTATGAAGCAATATTTATTAAGATTCCTTTAATAACCCTTTCAATCAAAAAATATTTAATTTAATTAAATATTTGTTTAAATATTTAATTTTTAGAGATAGTGAATATAATAAATTGTCTGCCCCAAATGAACTTAATGAAACGGATAAAAAAAATAAAAACATTGCAATAATTTTAGCCATAGTTTTTGCTTGTTTGATTTTAGTAAATTTTCTTATTATATCAATTATTTTCTCGTGGGCGGACTGGGTTGCCCTTCTGATATTCTCCCTTTTATTCATTGTTCCTGCCTACATTTCTAATGCATCGATGGTAATCACTGGTGGAGGCAAACCTATAGATGGTGGAAGAAATTTTCGAGATGGAAGGAGGATCCTCGGCAACCATAAAACCTGGAATGGATTAAAAGGACCGTTATATATTGGAATTCCAATATCTTTTCTTATTTTTCTACTTTTCAATATCTTATGGTTACCAATTAAAGATGTCATTATTGAAGCCACGGCACAAGGACAATATATTCTTTATGATGAAATAAGAGTTTTTCAATACTATTTTATTGGTGGTCAGTTTCCAATAAATTTCTTAATATTGATCAGTAGAATCATGCTCGCTTCATATGGTGCAACAATAGGAGACTTATTTGGGTCTTTTTTAAAAAGAAGGTTTAATATTGAAAGTGGTGCCCCTTTTTGGGTAGTCGATCAACTGGATTTTGTTTTAATGGCACTGTTATTTGTTTCTATTCCAGGATTTATTTCACCACAGTTATTTCTATTACCTGATATTTATATAATAATTTTTCTAATAATTTTAACACCTGCTATAAGTGTTATAGCCAATACTGTAGCTTACGTTATTGGCTTAAAGGATGTTCCTTGGTAATTAATTTTCTAAACTCATCACCTTACACCTTATTTTGATTGGGGATCCATCATTTTGGAAGACAACATACTTCTCAAATAACTCGTTTATCGCTTTAATATAACACCCATTTCTACCTATTGCTATTGCCCGAGATTTTTCATTAAGAAAATTGATCGATATTTCACGCTCTCCTGAAGAACTTTTCATCTCAATTTCAACCTTATGAATGTATAAATCTGGAAAAAGGCTAAATAATAGGTTAATCAAGGTACTTTCTGTCCTTATTAAAGCTGCTTTCATGTAAATTTCTCTTCTGATAGAATCTAAATACCTTTTAGCTTCAAAATACCGATCTACAAAGAAAAACACAAATTGATCAATCACAACAACATTTTTAGGGTAAATACTAGTCTTTTTGAAAAAATATGTGTGCAGCTTAAGTTCAAAATTAGAATATCTTCTAATAAAAGATAAAACCTGATAAAAAATTAAATCTTCACTAATCGTATAAAACATACTTTAATATCCTCTATTATTAATTTAAACTGCTCAGAAATTTATAAAAATACAAAAAATTTTATTAACTAAACTCATTTATTTGACTCAGTTCCACTTAAAAAGGCTAATAAGAAATGAGAAAAGCGGGTTATAGATTTTTAGATCACACGGCAGATGTTCAAGTTAAGATTTGGGCCCCTACACTGGAAGAAGCCTTTTCGCAGACTGCTTTAAGCTTAATGGTTATTATTACCCCAAATCTTGAAAAAGTCTCTCCAATAATTGAAAGAAAAATTAAAGTGAAGGCGGAAGATAAAGAAGCCCTATTGTTTGATTTTCTTTCTGAATTTCTTTATATTTTTGATGTAGAGGAATTAGTTTTCAGTAAGATTGAAGTGCTATACATTAAAAAAGTCAATAACGATTATGAACTCGTATCAATTTTAAAAGGGGAGAAATTTAATAAAGATAAACATGATACGGGCACTATAATCAAAGCTGTTACTTACCATTTAATGGCTATTAAAGAAAAGAAAAATAAAGTTCAAATTAGTATTGTTTTTGATATTTAGATAAGGCTGTTTTTTTACCCTTTAACAACACCCACGGGAACAAGCCTTACAATTTTTTCGACTATTCCAAGATCATGGCTTACTTGTACAACTTGATCAATATCCTTGTAAGCTCCAGGACTTTCTTCAGCTAGAACTTTCATTGAAGCGCTTTTTACCAAAATTCCTTTACTTCCTAAATCCTCTTTTACTTTAGTACCCCAATAACGCTTAATAGCCTTAGATCTGGACATTAAACGACCAGATCCATGAGCAGTCGATCCAAAAGAGAGATCCATTGATTTAGGTTTACCTACACATAAATATGAAGCAGATCCCATAGTTCCAGGAATCAAGACAGGTTGACCAATGTCTTTGTAATCTTGAGGGATATCTGGATGCCCTGGTGGAAAAGCTCTCGTAGCTCCTTTACGATGGACATTTAATTTCATCATTTTTCCATCCACTTCATGTTCTTCTATTTTCAAGATATTATGACAGACACCATAAATTAAATGAAAGTCTAACGCATCGATCTCTTTCTTAAAAATATTTTGAAACGATTCTCTTAACCAATGTGTAATTAATTGACGATTAGTAAACCCGAAATTAGCAGCACACGCCATTTGTTGTAAGTAATTTCGTGCTTCAGGGGTATAAGCGGGTACACAAGCCAATTCCCTGTCTGGAACTTTAACTTTATATTTTTTCATTGCTTGTTCGATATTTCGTAAAGAATCGGTGCATACTTGATGGCCAAGCGCCCTACTTCCCGTGTGCACCATAACCGTAATTTGTTCCCTCTCGAATATTCCTAACTTTTTAGCTGTCGACTCATTATATATTTTATCTACTTTTGCAATTTCAAGGAAATGATTTCCACTTCCTAAAGAACCAAGTTGTTTAAGTGCTCGTTGTTTTGCTTTCTGGGATACCAAACTCGCATTCGCACTTTTTAAGCATCCATTTTCTTCTAAATGTTTTATGTCTTCTTCAAGCGCATAACCTTCTTCTAATGCCCAATTAACCCCGTTATTTAAAACTTTATCTAAATCTGAATAACTTATATTAAGTTTACCTTTCGAACCTAAACCTGAAGGAATATTTTTAAAAATACTATTTAAAAGATTTGAGAGCACACCCTTAATATCTTTGAGAAATAAATTTGTCC
>CAYZTE010000002.1:0-47994 GCA_964481225.1 uncultured archaeon
CTTGAATGGCTTTTAATTTTTTATCTATCATTAAAAGAGATAAATCCTTATCTGATTTCTCGACAGGGTTGCCACAGCACTCTAACTTCAAATCAAATTCTAATGATTCCGCACCTAGGGCCTTAACGATTTGGTCTATAGTAATAGGATCAAAAGGATCGTCCCAATTAATTATTTCTGATGGTCTTAAATAATGACATCCATAATGAACAGCAACCTTAAAACCATCTAAAGGTTTTACCACATATTCTTTTACCTTGTCGAGATTTTCGTAGAGTACTTGAGCAAAATGCTTAACTTGTGTCTTACCTTCGTATTTTTTTCCAACCTTTTGTAAGATTTTATTTACTTTTTCCTTAATAGTAGGATCCTTATTTATGAAATGGTTTACACCTTTTAAAGTCTCAACACAACCAGAACAAAATGAAACTACACCGCCATTAGTGTTGCATAAGCTTAAATTTCTCGCTCCTAAAGCTAACCAAGTTTTATGATCAATGAGTTCGATCCCTGTAGGATCTGGGCAACAACTAAATCCATCTACATCATTTAATTTAATACCGAGTTTTTCAAACACCTTTCTCGAAGAAGTTTCAAGAAAAGGTAGTCTAGCAGGCAATACACACCCCAAAAACAAATCGTAAGCCATTTTTTACTCTACCCCCATTGGAATGTGTTTTTCAAAATCAGTTTCAGTTAGGATTTTTTTAATTTCTTCAACTGGAGCTGTTTTGATTGTAGGAAGACCTAATTTCTCGCGGCGTGTTAATATTGCCTTAGAATAAGGAATTGCAACTCCATTCTCTAATACTGCTTGACCTTGTGCAATAAACGCATCAGGAACTTTTCCTGTCTCAAAACATCTATTTTTTATTAATGTGAAGATCTCTGTAAGCTCCACTTTTTGAGGGCAAAGTTCGACACACTTTTGACAGGTTGAACATAACCATGGATTTGGTTCTTGTTTTTCAACCAATTTCTCTTGGAGACCTAAAATTGCTTCTTCGATAATTTTTCTCGGATTATATTTACCATTTGTTATTAATGCTACAGGACAACCACCACTACAAGTGCTACATTGATAACAATAGCTCAAAGATGCATTATGTTTGAGGACTTCATTTCTAAAATCAAAATTAATTGTACTCATCTGACATTCGTGTCAATATGTAATTTTTAATATGCTTATCTATATGGTTATGCAAATTTTAGAAGGATTAAAAAATTTATTAGGAAGTTTCAATAAAAAAAATCCAATAGGGAGTTATATTTTATTACTGCTCCTTTTATTTTTTTATTCATTCTATTTTTTCTTCATTAATGATTGATATTGATAACAAATTATACAAAGAATTTTCTTAATATTTGATTTTGATTGAATCTTTGAATTAAAATGCTTGAATTTAATAATTTTAATGATCAAAAATGAAAAAAGTGACTTAAAATTAATAATTATGTTTAAATATCACTAATTCTAATTGTATTATGATGTGTAAAAACTGTAATTGCGACTTTTTTGTGAAATGCTCAATAGTAGGTTACATGCCTATTGGGTTTTGCTGTGAGAATTGCTATCTTTATGATGAATATAGAACTTGTTTAAAATCTAAATCTAAAGCGGAAGAAATAAAAAAACAAGAATCCGAAGGGTTAGGAGAAATTAAATTACTTGATGTTTCAATTGAGGGGCAACTTCTAAGAGTCGCAATTGATCTTAAGGATGGAGAAGAAAAAATAATTCTTCTAGATCTCAAAAAGTATTTAGAATCTTAAATATTCAAACTTATTTTTAAAAGCTTAATAATAAGTTAACAAAATTTTACCTAAAATAGACAAAAACATTAGATTTTTTGATGCAAAAAATATAATTTAATAAATAATTTATCACAATTAATACCTAGTTTATATCACATAAGTTAGAATTTATAAGAATAGTTCAAAATTGCCGAAAAAATTAGATCTTATTGATCTTAAGATATTAGAGGAATTAAAGAAAAACAGTAGAATCTCTTTTAGCGAAATCAGTCAGATGATTGATAAAACCGAGGCTACTGTAAGAAGAAGGGTTAAAAGATTAATTGAGGAAGGTATTATAACAAGCTTCACAATTCAATATGATATTGATACTACACAAAATATTGGTGCTACAATAAAAGCTGTTCCTGATTTTAAAGATATTAAACGAATTTTAAGAGAATTAAAAGGTATAAACGAAATTACTCATATCTGGCGTTTATCTGGTGATTGTGGGTTGTTAATGAAAGTCGATATACCATCAATAGATAAATTTAATCCTCTTATTGAAGAAAAAATCTTACAAATTCAAGGAATAAAAATCATTGAAACATGCTTTATTACCGATATAATCAAATAAAAATAATTAAAATTTTTTAAGATTAAAATTTACATTATAAAGATAATTAAAATAATTAAGTTGATTTGGAAATCAGGTGCTTAAAATCGAACAAAAAGTGGCTTTTAAATTATGCATTTTCGGAGACGGTGGAGTAGGGAAAACAACATTGATTAGGAGGTTTGTTACAAGAATATTCGAGAAGGATATTAAAATGACGATAGGGGCCGATTTCAGTGTTAAAAATGTAGAAATAGAAGGTAAAAAGGTAACACTTCGGATATGGGATTTTGCTGGAGAAGAACGATTTAGAGTACTGTTGCCTAGCTTTGCTAAGGGAGCAGAAGGGGGAATTTTTATGTATGATATAACCAGATATTCAACGCTCAAAAATATAAGAGATTGGCTTTCAATTTTCGAATATTTCGTATCAGAAGAACAAGTTAAAATACCGATTGTCATGGTAGGAGGAAAATTGGATTTAGAAGATAGAAGATCTATTGAGATAGAAGAAGCCAGTGAATTATCTAATTCTTATGATTTACTAGGATATTTTGAATGTTCTTCAAAGACAGGTAATAATGTAGAAGAAATCTTTGAGTTTATGACACGAAAAATGATGGAGAACTCTAGTTCAATTTAAATCTACTTTTTATTGTTTCTTAAATTATATCTATTAACAATAAATTATCTCTTTTATTTGGTTTTTTAATTTATAAATCAATTCTGAACATTTTGAAAAACCAAGAGTTAAAAAAATGAGAGAAGATCTAGAAGAATTAATCATAACTCGTTAGATCAGTCAGCTATTCTAAAATACGTTAAATTATTTTCTTAAAATCTGAGACTAATATTAAAATCCTATAATTAGATAAAGAAAAGTTAAGAAGATAAGATCCTATTTAACTTTTAAAAATAAATAAAGATCTAAGATTAAGTTCTTTTAATTACTTTAACTAAACCTTTTTTTCGGAGCTGATCCATCATTTTTTCTATTTCTTCTATGCTTTTTTGAACAATGGAGGCTACTTGTTCAATTGTATTCATTCCATCACAGACTTTTAGTACGATAAATTGTTCTTTTGAGAGCATTCCTAATTGAACAGCCATTGGTGGTATTTCTTTTACAACGATTGGAATTCTCACTTCGCCGCCAGCTTGAGCTGTTTCAGCCCCAATTTCTTCGGTACTTGGAGATTCTCCAAAAAATGATTTTACTTCTTGGATGTTATAATTGTCATCAATGTAGATATAAATTGTATGTTCTTCTCCAGAGACATCATCTGGATCTTCAAGATCAGGATAAGGATTTGAGTGTCTATGTTCTTTAGTGTATATGCCGGTTAGTAATCCGCTGATAATCTCTTCTTTATCAATATTCAGTGCAATCATGTCATCACAAATCGGACACCAAGCCCATGCTTCTATAAGCCTGAAATATTTCTTCACTTTATTTTCTGGCATCGTAATTCTCTTTGAAGATAAATTTAGAATTATTTAGATAAATTATATGCAAATTATGGTGTTTACTAATTTAAATTTTAATTAATATTGTAATTAAATAAATCTTATATAGTAAATTGTAGATATTTTTTTTCTCATTTCTTTTTATCAAAACCAAAAATAATTAAAGTTATAATATGTTTTAAAATCTAAGTTCTACTAAAGTAATAATTGATAACTTCATGAGTGCATATAAGAAAAATACATGCTTTGGATGCGGGAGACCAAACTTTTTTATGAATTCCATATGAAGGACCAATTGCCCCATACGAAGCAGCAGTTCATTTCCCTTGTCCCCAATGCGGAGATGTTACAATTTGGAGATGTGAACGTTGTAGAGTAAATGGCAATTCATATAAATGCTTGAAATGTGATTTCACAGGACCTTAAATGAAAAAATTGAGACAAAAGAAAAGAAGTGAATTTTTATAATGGCAAATGAATTTATTGCTTTAATTGATGTTGTTCCAGAAGACATTGATGTAGATTTTGAAGAATTTGTTGGAAAATTAAAGAATATACTCCCTAACACTTGTGTTATTGAACGTTATGATGTATTACCTGTTGCTTTCGGTTTGAAAAAAGCAAGAGTTCAAGTGAGATATCCAGAGGAATGGGGTGGCACGGATAAACTTGAAGAGTTATTCGGTAATGTAGATGGGATACAAGGTATTGAAGCTATCGCTTTTTCAAAAGCGTAAAGCGAAATGTAATTTCTTAGTATTGTTAATTCTCGCTTTCAACCTGTTCTTTTAAAAAGTTTATCTAATTCTTTAAATGAAAGGAACCTTATAGTAGGTCTTCCATGAGCGCAATGATAAGAATCTTTACATGCTGCTAATTGAATTAATAGATCTCTGATATCCTTCAAAGATAAATCATCACCACCTCTAATGCTTTTATGACACGCTAAATAATTAATGATTTCTTCTTTGCCTTCCATAAAGCTTTTATCTTTTCCGATTTTAGTTATGTCGCTAATAATTTCTTCTATAATATTGATGCCAGGAAATTTTTCCATAATTGTAGGAATTTCTCTTAAAATGAAAGTATTTCCACCGAAATGCTCGAAATTAAACCCTAGCTTTTTTATTTCAATTAAGTTTCCTTCTAAAAATACGCGCTCACTTGGAGTCACGTCGATTTTTAAAGGAGAAATTAACTTTTGTCTGCTTGTTTTTGCGGTTTCATATGCAGTTAAAAGCTTTTCTTTCTTTATTCGTTCGGATGCTGCGTGCTGATCTAAAATGAATATGCCCTCCTCATCATTCTCATTAATACCTTCTAAAACAACGTATGTTTTATTACTTAATTGACCTGTACGAGAAATTAATCGAATTTTTGGAAAGTTGTTTGAAATAATAAATTTATTTCTTATATACGATTCAGGTAATACTTTTCGATCTAACTCATCTTTAATTATATGATCTCTTAGGCTCAACTGGACTGTTTCTTTGATTTTTATACTCTTTTCTTCCAATTTTCCTTCTTCTGAGTCTAGAATTCCTTCAACAGGTTTCTCTAATTTATCTAATTTCTTCTCTTCTTTAGGTAAAAAATATTCTAGTTCAGTGGATATATATTTTGCTTCCTTAATTATGAACTTATCCTCAACAAAACTCCGAATTATGTTGTAAACCTTGTTGTATAAACTCTCCTCCTTTTCGAATCTGATGTAAAGCTTTTTTGGATGAACATTAAAATCAACAGAAGAAGGGTTAAGTTCAAGGAATAAAATAAAAAATGGATACTTATTTACCATTAGAGTTCCCTTGTATGCTTCTCTAATCGCCCTAAATAATATATCACTAATTACATACCGGCGATTAACATATAAACTTGAATATTTCCTGTTTTTTTTAGCAATTTGTGGATGTCCTAGTAACCCATATATTTTTAATGAAGTTTCTTTCTCTGTATAATCAATGGGTTCCATCATTTTTGCCATATTCTTTCCGTATATGTGAAAGATGGTTGTTTTTAAGTCATTATTAGCAGGGCAATTTAACATGTCTAAATTGTTATGTTGATAAAGGAAGTGAAGTTCGGGGTATGATATAGAATATCTTTGTATGATATCAGTGATGTGCCCTAGTTCTGTAGAATCTTTTTTCAGAAATTTCTGTCTAGCCGGAATGTTGAAAAATAAGTTTTTAACGGTAATATTCGTCCCTACAGGACATGATACCTCCTTTTTATCGATTATTTTCCCTCCTTCCATGTTTAATTGTACTCCCCTTTCATTTTTAGCTGTTCTTGAAATGATTTCAACTTGACTAACTGCTGCAATACTAGCAAGTGCTTCTCCCCTGAAACCTAAAGTTGAAAGTTCATCCAAATCCTCGATGCTTCTAATCTTACTACTTGTATGCCTTTCAAATGCTATTTCTATATCTTCTGGAGGGATACCCATACCATCGTCTATGACTTGAACTAACGATTTTCCTGCTTTTTTAACAATTATTCTTATTTCATTTGCTCCAGCATCAATGCTATTTTCGATAAGTTCTTTTACAACATTACTAGGGCGCTCTACTACTTCACCAGCAGCAATTTTTTCAGCGTCTATGATTTTTTTAATTCTTGGTTCCGACACGGTATTACAAAATTTTTTTAAATCTTATCCAGGGATAAGATAATTTTATAAGGTTAATATATTTCACATTTTAATCAAATTTAAAATAATACACTATTAAAGTTTAAATAAATCAGAATTAAGATGATTTTGAAATTTAAAAAGCTATAAGAATTATTTGTATTCACTTAGAAACTTATTATTTATAGTTCCAAAAAACATAAGCGCACCCCAAATTCCTGAAAATACCTTTAAGTAAGTCTTTTAAATTTCCTTTAATACTTAATACTAAATTAACTTAGAACATGAATTATAACCAATTGGATTATTATGAATGACGAGGAAGATTACGCAATCCACGTGTACTTTGTCTATATTTTTGTAATAATAACCCTCTTCCTCGTAATTCTAAGAATATTTCTATATTCTTTTGAGATTTCACCTTGGATAAAGGAAACAAAGGATATTGATTTTAAAATCCTTATAGAAGGCATGAAAAATGGTTTGATTGACTTTTATGACGATGTTGCAATTTCAGATTGGCCACCTTATTATCTATATTTCTGGTATTTCTTGTTCTTTCCAATTTACATGATCCCCCTTAATGTATACATTGGTGTTTACGTTTGGGATGCTTTAAGATTAATTTTGACCATATTAGTTATAAGAGAATCACCTAAAGTATTTAAAAACAAGAGAGATTTACTAATTTTTTACATGTTTTGTGTAGTTGGTTTTAGCATTGACGCGTATTATAATAATGTCAACTTTTTAATTGCTTTCTTTTTATTTTATTCATACGTTTATCTAGAAAAAGATCAAAAATGGATTGCTGGTATTTTCTTTACTCTTGCGACGTTTAAAATCACTGCGATATTATTTCTTCCTGTTTTGCTTATTGTTAAAAAGATAAGATTCAAAGATCTGATGTATTATTTAATTCCATTTGCTATTGTTTGCATTCCTTATATTGTTTTTCCTGACTATTTCTTTCAAATGGTAACCAATTGGGGACATAGTGATGCCGAAATAAAAGGGATTCTAATTTTTGATTCAATTCTTTGGAAGGCTTTGCAACCTTCACACTTGATGTTTATTGGCCTTTTATTAATATTATTTATGGAAAATATTAAAATAGAAAAAAGAAAAAACATATATAGGATAATCTTAGTCTCAATAATAATAGTCTATTATGTTTATCTCACAATTATAGTTTTCATAATTCCAGTTGTTTTGGCTTAGCTAATTTTTTTTATTTTTCTTGTAAGTTCTAATAACTGCTCTTTTAATTTAGCTGGAATGTCAGAATTTATATCAATTTCTTTAATATAATGAAGTAAATCCGTAAATTTCTCTTTATAGCTTATTGGTTCGAATAAACTTGTTTGTACATACTTTTTCTTTTTTGTAGTTTTAATTTCAGAAAACTTAACTTTTTTAGTTTCTAAATCTTTAATTTCACACTGTTTTCTATATAATTCCTTTTGGCTTTTTTGTAGATCTTCAATGCATTCGCTTAGTGTTTCTTTAATAGTTTTGAGTCCTATGTTTAGCTTTTCAAGTTCAACCTTTTTTCCATTAATTAATTTATCATAATATTTACCTGATGAAGCTGTTTCCCCGTTTTCTCTTACGGTCGTTCTAAAAGGATCTTTTTCTTCTATTTGTTCAAGAATTTCAAAAGCTCTTATTATCACATCATCAGGAATCCCTGCTAATTTTGCTACATGGATACCATAGGATTTATCTGTGCTTCCCGGCTTTAATGTTCTAACAAAATTTATACTCCCATCATCATTTTCAATAATATCTAAATGATAATTTTTTACTCCTAGTAAATTAATTTCTGTTAATTGATGATAATGGGTGCTGAATAAAGTCTTAATTTTTAACTCATTTAGTTTCTCAAGAGTAGCCATTGCTATACTTTGACCATCACTAGTACTTGTCCCCCTCCCTAACTCATCTATTATTATAAGACTTTTTGGTGTAGCATAATTTAAAATTTTGGCTGTTTCAGTCATCTCAATCATAAAAGTGCTTAATTTTCGAGCAAGGTCATCTGAAGCTCCTATTCGTGTAAAAAGTTGATCAATAATTCCAATTGTGGCGGATTTTGCTGGAACAAAACATCCCATCTGCGCAATAATACATATTAAAGCTACTTGCCGTAAATAGGTAGATTTTCCAGCCATATTAGGGCCAGTAATAATTAATAATTGGTCATTTTCATTATCTAAATAACAATTATTAGGAATAAATTGCTCATCCAAATTTATTTGTTCGACTACGGGATGCCTACCATCTTTAATTATGATTTTGTTGTCATTATTGATAATCGGTCTACAGTAATTATAATTTTCTGCAACTTCAGCAAAACATACGAGAACATCAATAGTAGCAATATTTTTTGCAGTTTCAAGGATGTTTTTAGTTTCTTTTTCGACACTTTCCCGAATAGTATTGAAAATTTCATATTCTAAATCGTTAATTTTTTCTTCTGCATTTACAATTTTTTCTTCAAGCTCTTTTAATCTTTTTGTTGTATATCTTTTAGCATTCTTGAGTGTTGCTCTCTCAATATATTCTTCAGGAATCGTCCTTATAGTTTTAAGAGTTCTCAATGTTATTTCAATATAATAACCTAAAATATTATTATATCCAACTTTTAATCCTGTAGTTAAATTCCATTTTTTCTTTTGCTCTTGTTCATATTCTAATACATATTTCTTCCCATTATGTATTATATCCCTTAAATCATCTACATCATCGTTAAACCCATCCTTAATAATATTACCTTCTCTAATAGTAGTTGGGGGATTATCCCTAATTGAGATCTCTATTAGGTCTTTTATTTCATTGAAAGTTTTAATTTTTTCAGTAAAGCTTAAAATTTCTGGAATATCTGCCTTATCTACTAATTCTTTGATTATTGGAACTTTTTCTAAAGATTTTTTAATATTTATTAAATCTCGAGCATTTGTACGACCAGTATAATTAATCCTATTAATAAATCTTTCCAAATCACCAATAACTCCTAGCTCTTCCCTTAGATCAGATCTCAAAAAGATATCATCCTTAAACTTCTGAACGATATTCAATCTTTGATTTATTTCTTGAATATCTGTTAGAGGTTGGAGAATAAACTTTTTTAATAAACGAGCACCCATTGGTGTTCCCGTCTGGTTAAAAATAGAATATAGTGTAGCATCCTTTCCTCTCTCCCACAAAGAATTAATCAATTCTAAATTCCTTTGTGAAATATAATCTAAGTGGAGTACATTTTTTTCTTGGATAACATTTATTTTAAAAATGTTTGGAATTAAATCTCGTTGAGTGTCTTTCAAAAATGCTAAAAGCCCCCCTGCTGCTTGGACAGCCATTTCTTTATCTTCTAGATCAAAACTTTTTAAATTTGAAATTTTAAAATGCCGAGAAATTAATGTATGAGCTTCATCAAATAAAAAGTTATGCTCTTCATAGGTTTTAATAATTGCTTTTGTTAAATCAGTCAATATAATAAAGAGTCTCTCATCCTTTTTCAGTTCAGGAGGAATAATTAATTCTACAGGATCATATTGAGAAAATAAACTTAGTAATTTTTCCTGTGGATCTTGGTCTTTATTTGAAAATTCCGTTGCTACAAACTCTCCAGTAGATATATCAGCGAAAGCAACCCCAAATCCATTTCTTTCTTTAACCATAGAGGCAATATAATTATTCTCATTGGATTTTAACAAGTTTGGGTCTATTATTGTTCCAGGTGAAAGTATCCGAGTAACTCCTCGTTTCACAATTCTTCCCTTCACAGTCGCGGGATCTTCTAATTGATCAACTATTACTAAAGTCTCACCAAGATTCATGAGATTGTTAAAGTAATTATGGCCAGAATGGTGTGGAATCCCTGCTAGAGGAACATCTCCTCTCTTTGTTAATGTTATCCCTAAAAGTTTTGAAATTTTTTCGGCATCATCAAAAAAGAATTCATAAAAATCTCCCATACGGTATGCAATGAGATTCTCTGAAGGAAACCTTTTACGAATAGAATACCAATGCTTTAACATAGGAGTTAGTTTTCTTTCGTTTATTTCCTTCATAATCAACTCATTTGGAATTTATATGAGGTTTTTAATCCATATAATCAATTATAACTGTAAATTTATATTAACTGTATTTGTTAAATTTTTAATAACAATTATAAAGAAGATAGTTAGGTTTTTTATTATTTTTAAGAGTCCTCCAAAATACTAAGAAACCATCAATACTAAATCTTTTGTTATGAAAATTCAGCGGGTAATCCAAAAATTTATAAATTTATTTTAAGAAGCAATAAAAACATAATATTAGATATTTTTTTTATTACTACTTTGTCCAAATGAGGGAGATATTAAAATACGTACCCCAATATTGCTAATAATCAATGCTGCTATGCATACTATTAAAATCTTTGATATTTTTTGAGTAGATTTTACTATAAAAATTCTGTTAAATTTTTGCAATAAATATTGAAATAATGTTGATTATTAATTTTCTCTTTTTAATTAAAAATCAATAAGAAAAAACAAGAAAATTTTTGCAAACTATAAATGCTTCTCTAACCATACATACATGTCTTGATGCACTTGAGCTCTGCCTTTTTCATTCCACAATTCGTGCAGAAAACCGTCATATTCTCGATATGTCTTATCTTTGCTTTTAATTCCTTCGAAAAACTGTTTTGTCTTTCCTTTATCTACAATTTTGTCTTCACCAGCCTGCATAAGAAATATTGGGCATAGTAATTTTGATGCATTTTCCATTGCCCATTTCGAAGAGTTATCAATTTCAATAGCTGATTTAGCTGAAATAACTTCTGTTTTATGTTTATCGGCGATATGTTGTTTTAATATTTTTAAATCACTTGTTAATTGATTCTGATCAATTATGTTGTCTAACATTTTATTAGGTGCTAATTTAACGATAGTTTTAGATATTGATTTTATAACTTTTTTGCCCATTGATAATTTTAAAAACATTCCTAATAATGGTGAGGAAACTAGCACTCCGGCTAATGTAGGATGATTTATTGCAAAAATTAGACTTATTAGACCCCCAAAAGAATGTCCCATCAAAAATATTTTTTTACCATTCGCAATTTCGCGGACAACATCCATAAAAAGAAGTATATCTTTCTGGATATGATCCACACTATCTATATGACCTGGAATATCACCAGCATTTCTTCTATGTCCCCTTAAATCAAATGCATAAACAGCATATCCTTTTTCTGTCAAATATTCAGCAGGAATTTTCAATCTATCAGAGTGTGTCCCCCATCCATGAAGTGCAATGATATAAGCTTTAGTTTCTCCAGAATCGGGTAACCAACATTGATAGAATAACTTTTTCAATTCTCTTCCTTCAAAATATCTTGTTTCATTTTTCATGCTTAAATCACATAGACTCTAGATAGTTATGAGATTGATGATAATTTATAATATCTTTATCTTCTTAATATTCTTTCTTTTAAAGAATTGACAATTAAATTTTTATCTTGGAATAATGCTCATACGAAATTTAAAAAAATTTTATATTTTTAGGTAAACTTCATAATAAATAATATTTGTTCAAATTTCTTAGGCTTTTCAAATGAATGAATCAGAAAATATTGAAATCATCATCCATGGAAGAGGAGGACAGGGCGCAGTAACCGCGTGTGAACTTATAGCAGAAGCAGCATATTTAAGTGGTAATTTTGTCGATGTGCATGCATATCCTTCATTTGGAGCAGAAAGAAGAGGCGCTCCCGTTCAAGCATATGCTAAACTCTCTAGAACAGATACTATATGGGATAGAGCTCAAATAGAAAATCCCAATATTTTAATAATATTCGATGAAACAGTTTTAAACCAAGAAATAGCTTCTTCCCTTAGACAAGGTGGAGTTTTTATCATTAATTCTGAAAAAGCCCCCGAATTTTTCGT
Organism: uncultured archaeon; assembly: GCA_964481225.1. Lineage (GTDB taxonomy): Archaea > Asgardarchaeota > Lokiarchaeia > Sigyniarchaeales > SOKP01 > Loki-b32. The sequence continues at coordinate 12,395 of CAYZTE010000002.1, forward strand.
TAATGAGTATAATTTAAGTAGAGAAACAAAGATTGTTGTCGCAGATATTAGTAAAATAGCCATTGAGAAAAATCTAACTATTGATGGAAATCCAGTAATTAATACTCCTATTCTGGGTTTACTTTCAAAAGTTTTGCCAGAACTTAAATTGGATAATCTAAAAGCTGTTGTAGTAAAACGAATGGGTGAAAAAATAGGTAATATCAATTATGAATTAATTGAACAAGGATATAATTTAGCAAAAATCTTATGATCTTTTAATTTAGAGTATAATCAATAAATTGGCAGTTTTACAATAAAAGTACTTCCCTTATTTCTACCTTCTGATTCAGCTCTAATATTACCCCCATGTAAGCCAATTATTTCCTTTGATATGAACAATCCAAGTCCAGAACCTTGAATATCAATATATTCTAATCCATCTCCATATCTTTCTATTTTTCCAAATCTAGTAAAAAGAATTTCCATTTCTTCTCTGGTTAATCCCACTCCTGTATCATTTACAGAGATAACCGCCCAATTATCACTTTTTTCCAGCCTAACATTGATTTTTCCTTTTGGAGGTGTGTTCTTTATAGCATTTGATAATAAATTCAATATTACTTGCTCGATTCTAATTCTATCAATATCTACATAAAACGTGTCTGGAAGCTCTAAATTGAGAGTGAGCTTCCTTTCTTTTGTTGAGTGTATCATTTCCTTAGAAGATTCTCTGATCACCTCAGATAAATCACTCTTTTTTTTTTTTAATTTGAATTTATCATAATCTATTCTCGATATGTCAATTAAATTGTCTACCAGATATTTTAATCTCTTTCCTCCTTTTTCAATTAATCTAATTAATTCCGATTGTTCATTTTCCAATTTTTTAATATAAAGATTTGAAAAAAGTTCTGCACCCCCACAAACAGTAGCAAGAGGAGTTTTTAATTCATGAGCAACTCTAGATATTAAGTTTTTTCTAATCTGGTCAAGCTCCTTCAGTTTTGTAATTTCTTCATTAATTAGGAACTCTGCTTGCTTTCGTTTTGTGATATCAATGAATAACGCTTGAACAAAATATTCATTTTCTATTCGAATCAGGGATGCTTGTAAAGTTACCCACACTAAACTCCCATCTTTTTTGTACATTTGTAGATCAATTCGATGAACTCTTTCTCCTTTTATGAATTTTTTAAAAAGTTTCAAAAGAGTTGGCAAATAATCCGGATGTATTACCGAGATTTGGTGAAATTTCTTTCCTACTAAATCTTCATTTGAATAACCAAATATTAATTCTGTGGTTGGATTACACTCAATAATTCTTCCTTTAGAATTTATAATAACAATAGAGAATGGTATATTCTCATAAAGGTATCGATATCTTTTCTCAGACTCTAAAAGTTTTCTTTCTGCTTCCACTTTATCAGTAATATCAATAACAGTAATAAAATCTGCAGGTCTTCCTTGATAATTAATAGTTTTTGAAAAAGCTTCTCCATGAATTAATTCTCCTGTTTTTTTAAGTCCTCTAAATTGATAATGATTTATGACATCTTTATCCCCTGCTTGCTTTTTTCTTGCTTGCTCAGCAATCATTTTTCTATCTTCAGGGTGAACTGTATTAAGAAATTCTCCAGGTCCCCAATCCTTCAATTCTTCAACTGATCTTCCCCCAATACCAGCAAATCTTTGATTAACATATTTAAACTTCCCATCTTGTAAAATTGCTATCCCTAATAACGATTGTTCAGCAATATTTCTAAATTTCTCTTCGGATTCTCTTAATTCGCGTTCTAATGTGAATTTTTCTGTAACATCTATAAAAGTTCCATCAATTCTAATTGGTTTTCCTTCTTTATCTCTAATAAGATGTGAATTCAATTCCAATACAATTTTTTCACCATCTTTTTTTAGCGCGTGACATAAATAACCTCGAACATAATTATCTCTTAACATTTGCTTAACATAATCATATCTAAGTTCGGGTTGTTGCCACAAATCAGTCACATTTGTATTTCTTAAATTCTCTGAAATGTCAAATCCTAAAATTTTATTGTAAGCAGGATTATGTGTTAACAAAACGCCATATAAAGTTACTTGGTAAAATCCAACGTCTAAATTATTTATCATGTTTCGATACTTTAATTCGGACTCTCTTAACTTTTCTTCTGCAACTTTTTTTTCGGTGATATCTTCCGTTTGAACGATTACCAAATCTGGTTTAACATATCCATAGTTTACTGAAAGATATTTTTCTTCATCTGAAAATTGAAATTTATACTCCATCTCTCTTGTTATATTCGTTTTATCATTGAAGCATTGATGAATATCTTCTAAAATATCTGGTCTATCTTCATACATGTTCGAAGCTTTATGGCCCAAAACTCTGATAACATTCCCGTTGGTTATTTTTTCGGCACTATTGTTAAAATCGATGAAAACGAAATCATTGTTGAATTTTTTCCAAGTATAGGTAGCAATTGGACCTTCTTTGTAAAGCGCTCTAAACATTTCTCCAGAATCTTTAATTTTTTGTTCTGCTTTTTTACGCTCAGTAATATTTTTACCAATACCTATTATTGCATGAATTTTCCCATTTTTCCTTATTGGAATACCATAAGTCTCTATATATAAATAATTCCCATCCTTAGTCTTTATTTTATATTCTCTGCGTTTGGATTGTTTTCCCGTCTTTGTTATTTCTCTCAAAGCACCATATGCCTTCTTTACTTCATCTTTTTCAAGGACATCTAAAAATGACAAGTTCGGTATTTCTTCTCTTTCATAACCCAATGAAATTAAGGCGATATCATTAGCATCCAGAAAATTTCCATTTAAATCATTAACATAAATTAGATCTAGTGAATATTCAAACAAATCCTTATAATTTTCTCTTATTTCTTCCCTATCATACGTCATTCAATACACAAATTTTATTGTAATTGTTATTTATTTTCCCTCATTATTGGTATTTTTATTGTAAATGTACTACCTTTATCCCTACCCGCCGATTCGGCCCATATTTCCCCTTCATGTAAATCTAATATTTCTTTTGATATATATAATCCAAGTCCAGTTCCTTGAATGTCAATATATTCTAAACCATTTCCATATCTTTCTATCTTGCCAAATCTAGTAAATAGTCTATCCATCTCTTCCCTAGTAAGACCAATTCCAGTGTCAGTTATTGATACTTGCACACAATTGTTCTTTTTTAATGATTTTACTATGATTTTTCCATTAGGTGGGGTATTTTTTATTGCATTGGACAAAAGATTTAAAATTACTTGTTCAATTCTTACTTTATCAATTACTAAAAATAATTCACCCAAGAGGTCAAGTTCTAAATTTAATTCCCGCTTTTTTGTGATATACGTCATTTCTCTTACACAATCTCTAATTAATTGATTGATATTGCTTGTATCTTTCTCTAATTCGAATTTTTTATATTCTATTCTAGTAATGTCGACTAAATTATCAACTAAGTATTTTAATCTCTTACCTCCCTTTTCAATCATTTCAATTAGTTCTTTTGCATCGGCTTTGAATTCTTCTATGAATAAATCTATAAGTAGTTCAGTAGCACCACAAACGGAGACTAATGGTGTTTTTAATTCATGTGAAACTCTAGAAATTAAATCCTTTCTAATCTGATCTAATTCTTTTAGTTTTAGGATTTCTTCCTCTATTAGAAGATCTGCCTTTTTTTGCTCTGTAATATCATTTATAATTGTTTGCAGTAAGACGTGATCACCTAATTTGATTAAACTTGATTGGTATTTTATCCAAATCGTGCTCCCATCTTTTTTATATAACTCTATCTCTAATGGAGGTAGAATTTCACCATTTAAAACCTTCTTAAATCGTTTAAGCAATATGGGTATATAATTAGGATTAATTGCTGGAAGATTTTTAAATTCATTACCAATTAATTCATCTCGACTATATCCGAGTAACTTTTCAATTGCGGGATTACAATATATGATTTTTCCTTGATGATCAATTAAAGCTATTGAAAATGGTACAGATTCAATCAAATTCCGATATCTTTCTTCCGATTCCTTTAATTTTTGTTCTAATTCAAATTTCTCAGTAATATCTGATATTAAACCCTGAATTATCTGTGACTTCTCTTTATTTTCTTCTATTATATGAGAATTCAATTGTACTACTATTTTTTCGCCATTTTTCTTTTTTGTATGCACTAAATAATTCTTAACAAAACCTATTTTTTCTAATTCTTTTAAATACATTCTCCGCTCCTCAGGTTTTTGCCAAAAATCGTGCACATCTTTATTTTTTAAATTTTCAGACGGACTATACCCTAATATCTCACAAAATCTAGGATTATGATTTAACAACAAACCATCCCAGTTTAGTTGATAAAAACCTAAATCTAAATGATTTATCATATTTCTATATTTTTCCTCTGATTCCTTTAGCATTTTTTCTGTCAAAACACGAACGGTAATATCACGAACAACACCTTGAATCACTTGCTTTCCTCCCACATCAAATAAACTTGATGACACTTCAGCAAGGAAAATTTTCCCATTTTTCTTTTTAAAGCTTATTTCAAATCTTATGACTCCTTTTTTTGAAATCTCCTCAAATGCTTTTTTAGATACTTCCAATTCACTTATTGGATGAAGCTCGGGAACTTTTAATTTTAAAATTTCTGATCTTGCATATCCAAATTGTTCTAAACCTCTTTGATTAACATCTATGATATTACCTTCTAAGTCATGAAGAAAGATTGCATCATTTGAATGATGGAAGAGATTACTGTATTTTTCTTCAGATTCTCTTAATTCTTGAGTCCTAACATTTACTAATTGCTCTAATTCTTGTTTAAATCTTTCTTCCTCTTCTTTTCTCTTAGTAACATCCCGAAATATTCCGTAAAATCCGATTTTATTTCCTTTAGAATCGTATTTTAAATATACAGAGGTTTCACCAATAAAGATTTCTCCATTTTTATTTTTGAGTTGATATTCAAAATCAGTTAGCGGTTCACCAGTTCTGTAAACACTATTAAAACCTTCAAACACTTTTTTTTTATGTTCTTTATCCGCAATGTATTTATAATTTAAGCCCAATAATTCTTCTTTTGAATATCCAGTAAGTTTACACAATGATTTGTTAAAAAATGTAAAAGTGCCTTTTAAATCAACTTCAAAGTAGCATTCTTTAATGCTCTCAATTATCTGTATGAATTTATCTTTAGAAAATTCCACTTTATCTCCTTTAACTCGTTATTTTTTTGACAATTTTAATGATTAACAATAAACAAGGGAAATAATGCCTAATTTCCCGAACAACCCACTTTTTTCTTAAGACATTAATGAAATATTTACTATTTAACTTTTATTTAAAAAGTAATAATATCTAGTACTTTTAATTTGGAAACAAGTTCATATTCTAAATATTTGAAAAATAATAAATTAATTAGAATTCTGCTAAAATCTTTATTATTATAAATGGTAAGAAATAAAAACTTATCTGCGTTTGATTTTACACAAGAATCTAATTTAAAACTAATTTTGAAATAATCATGACCGATTCGAAGAAAGATTATCAAAAAATTATGGGTTCAGTTCAAAAGCCAGTTATCGGGGAAGCTGGTAAAACTGGAACTTGGAGTTCTAAAAAACCAATAATTGATTTGGATAAATGTATTCCCGTTAAGTCAGGAAAACCAAGCTGCTTTAATTGTTGGCTATACTGTCCTGAAGCTGTGGTAACTAGAACAATTCCGCCTCAGATTGATTTTGAATATTGTAAAGGCTGCGGTATATGTATGGAAGAATGTCCTGTAAAAGCTATATCAATGGAAGAGGTAAAACCTGAATGACAATTAAAGAGAAGAAAGGCATGTTAACAGATGAAAATATTATGATTTTAACAGGAAATCACGCTGCTGCACATGCTTTTAGACAAGCAAGAGTAGGCGTTGTTTCTGCTTATCCAATAACACCTCAAAGTCCTGTTGTTGAAAAAATAGCAGAATTTATAGCCGAAGGTGAATTAAACGCAAGATTCGTTAAAGTAGAATCTGAACATAGTGCGATGGCTGTTTTATGTGCTGCTTCTGCCACCGGATCAAGAGTAGGTACAGCTACTTCTGCTCATGGTTTAGAACTAATGTATGAAATGTTACCTTGGGCTTCAGGGAATAGATTACCAATCGTACTTAATTTAGCAACTAGAAGCTTAGGAGCTCCATGGTCGGTTTGGACTGATCATCAAGATTTTGTAACTATTAGAGATGTAGGATGGATTCAATTGTTTTGTGAAAATAATCAAGAAATCTATGATACAAACCTTCAAGCATTTAAAATTGCTGAAGATTCAAGGATTTTCCTACCTGTAGCCTGTGCCTTCGATGGTTACGTGCTTTCACACACTGTAATGCCAGTAAAATTAGAAGAGCAAGAGTTAATTGATGAATTTTTGCCGCCTCTTAAACATCACATAAATTTAGCAGACATTTCAACCGTCAAAGGAATAGATCCTGTCACTACTCCTCATATTGTCAAACGAGTAGAGGGAACTGCTCCAGGATATTATGAATATCGATATGCTTTACAAAAGGCATTAGAAAATTCAATTGACATAATTAAAGAAGTTCACGATGAATTTGCTGAAAAATTTGGCAGATTTTATGGAAATGGCGTGTATAAAGCAATTGAAACTGACGATGCTGATACATTAATTTTTAGCATGGGATCAGTAGCATCTCAATCACGAGTAGCTATTAAAAAACTAAGAGCTGAAGGACTTAAAGTTGGATTAGTAAGTTTGAAACTATTTAGACCTTATCCAGCAGAGGAATTAAGAGAATTTTTCAAAGATAAAGAAAATATAATAGTTTTTGATAGAGATATTGGATACGGATATGAAGGTGTTTTGTGTTATGAATTGAAAGCTGCACTTTATGGGTTAAAAACTAAACCAAATATTAAAGGATTCATCGTTGGGTTAGGTGGAAGAGATGTAAAAACTGAACATATCATATCTGGTATCTATAAAGCTTTAGATGATTTTGATAAAGGAATATTTACAAATAAAACGGAATTTTTAGGATTAAAATTGGATGAGTTAAAAAATTATGACGAAGCTACTTATTTCAAAGAAGGGTGAGAACTATTGGTTAATGTAATGGATATTACTGAGGAGGAATATATTTACCCAGGCACACGTGCGTGTGCTGGGTGTGGAATGGCACTAATTTATAGAATGGCATTAAAAGCTCTAGGTCCAAACACAATTGCAACGGTACCTGCATCTTGTTTGACAGTTCTACATGGAATGCAAGGATTTTGTACTACTAAGATTTCTGTATATCATACTCCATTTGCAACAACTGGTGCTGCTGCATCGGGAATTCTAGCATCATTAGAGGATAAAGGTTTAGCAGATGATATAACTGTCCTTGCTTTTGCGGGAGATGGTGGTACGACTGATATAGGAATACAAGCTCTAAGTGGAGCAGCAGAAAGAGGAACAAACTTTATCTATGCTTGTTATGATAATGAAGCTTATATGAATACAGGAGTGCAGAGAAGTGGTTCAACACCGTTAGGTGTCCAAACAACTACGACTCCTGAAGGGAAAATGGTTCATAAAAAAAATATGCCAAAAATTTTAGAAGCCCATAGAATTCCTTATGTTGCTACCGCTAATGCTGCTTACCCTCTTGATTTATATGAAAAATTCAAAAGAGCTAAGGGTATAAAGGGATCCAAATACATCCATATTCTCTCGCCTTGCCCACCTGGTTGGGGATATGATCCAAAGGACACAATCTTAATTGGAAGACTGGCCACCGAGACAGGATTTTGGCCTCTTTATGAGGTTATTAATGGAAAATTTGAAATATCAAAATCAGCTAAAAAATACGTGGATCCATCCAAACGAAAACCGATTACAGAGTATTTAATTGCTCAAAAAAGATTTAAATCTATTGGCGATAACATAGTTCAAATTTATCAAGAGTATATTGATGAAATGTGGAAGGAAATAAAACAAAGGCTTGAAAGCGAATAAACGCTGGAGATTTAATAAATTTATATTCAATTAAAAATTGTCTTTTCTAATTCTTTTAAATATTTGTTGTATAGAAAAAAAAATAAAAATTAATTCAAGTTTAATTATATAGATTATTGATGCTTAGAACATACATATTTAGTGAAACTAAATCTCATTGGATAGAAGAAGAGAATCGCTTATTAATGCATGATATTTGTGCTATTTTGGATGAAGAAAGCAAAACAATTTACATATGGAATGGTCCTAAAAGTACAAAAGAAAGATTCAAGAAAGGTTACAATTTAGTAAACGAGTTAATTTCTAGTTTTCCAGATTCGAATTTTCAATTAATAGTACTAAAAAAAGGTGTTCCTATTAATATTCAAGAAAAACTTGATTCAATGCTAAAAGATGCGAAAAAGGAAAAAGATGAAAGTTTAAAATTTAGTAGATTTACAACTATACGTTTTTATTTTGCTCTTTTATTAAGTGCCGTGATTTTACCCTTAATCTCAATAATAAATTTAAGTTCATCCTTGTTTTGGTCTGGAACCAATGGAAATTATGAAGTAGATAGTAGCACGTTTGAGAATTGGATAAAGATTTCAAAAATTCTAATAATTATTACTTTAATTTTATTAATCATTAATGTTGGAATTGGAATAATTGAACTGGAAAATCAAACAATTATATTTTCTATAAATGGCGTGATTATCTGTATTGGATTGGTATTGTATTTAAATTATGGGATTTATTTGTTTTTATTTCAAGAAGGATCAACTTTATATAATTATTTCATATCAAAGAGAGATATAGTGTTCTTTTTAATCGTAAATTTAGTTGCTATTTCGTTTTTTGAAATTCCAAACATATATAAACTAATATCTTTTTTCAAAACTTATCGAAAATTCATTTTTTGACTGAAGAAAACGTGGAAGTAGCAAATCTTCTCACGAGCCTGGAAAAAGAGGACCTTAGGATTTTAATGGCAATTGAAATTGGGATGAAAAGGTCTGAGTATGTTACACTTAGTAATATAAAGTTCTATTCAAGATATAAAATTGAAGAGGTTTTATATCGATTGAAAAAAGTTCATAAGCTTGATTTAATAATTAGAGATGCCTCTAAATATGAAATAGCATATACTCTTAATTCAAAAGCGTATGACGTACTTGCATTACATACATTAGTGGAGAAAAACATCATAAGTCAATTAGGGCCTCTAATAGGGAAAGGTAAAGAATCAGATGTATATAGTTGCATGGATGACGATCAAAATATTTTCGCAGCAAAATTCTATCGCATTGGCAGAACTAGTTTTAAAAGCATAAAGCGTTTAAGAGATCTTATCGGCGAGAGAGGTCATCTTTCTTGGCTTTATGTAAATAGGCTCGCTGCAAAAAAAGAATATGAAGCTTTAGAGAGAATTCATAAACTAAATTTGAATACCCCAAAACCAATAGGATATAATAGACATGTTGTAATCATGTCCTATTTGAGGGGAAAGGAATTAGTTTACTTCAAAAGCATTAAAAATCCAGTAAAGATTTTTAATAGAATAATTAAACAAATGAAAATAATCTATCATAAAGGAAATATGATTCATGGCGATTTAGGAGAATTTAATATTGTATTAGATGAGAAAGGAAATTTATTAATAATTGACTGGTTACAATGGGTTCCAAGTGATCATCCTAATTCAAAATCTCTTTTAGAAAGGGATATTTCGAATGTTTGTAATTATTTTCAAAAAAAATTTAATGTCGATAGCAATGCTGATGAAATCATAAGGACTTTTTATAAAAAGTGAAAGGAAATTGCCTAAACTTTTAATAATTTACCTTGAATTATGATGTCTTCCATGTCTTCTTTACTCATTACTTCAAGATCCTTCATTTTTTGCTTTAAAAAACTCAGCAATACTTTTAACTTTAATTTTTTTTTTAAAATTGAACATTTAAAATCAGCATTTTTTTTACACACTCTTAATGATTCTTCAATTCCTTCATAAATATGCGATAAATTTTGAAAAGCAGTAAGTGAAAAGAGTGAACAAAAACTATTATCCCTAAATGGTAAATTTTCTATATCAGCTAAAATTAATACTACATTTATGTTATCCATAGGACTTGCAAGTTTAGATTTAAACTCTGACAACATGTTCCAAGAAATATCCACAGCCACATATTTATATCGTGTTACTTTTTGTTCGCTTCTAAGGTTTATGATATATTCAAATAATAAGCCTGTACCACAGCCAACATCTAAAATACTATTTCCATTTAGAATGTATTTATTTAAAACTATCTCGTATTTTTTTTCTTGGATAGCTCTATACCGTTTATCATAAAAGTAGGATGAAGAGTTGTATTTCTCAATCATACTTTTCTTTTTATCATTTTTCTTAGAGTGCTCTTGCAATAAGATAACCATACAAAAATTATCTTGCTATTTTAATGTCGTAAGGTTTTAATTCAAAAAAATCTATCTTTAAATTATCTTTTTAAAATATATAATTATAATTTTTTTGGGAAAGGTATAAAAATGTCTAGTAAAAATAGCAATCAACAGAGATCTAAAAATCCATTATCCATCCTTCAAGCAGCTCAAAACAGTATAATCTTACTTAGGTTAAAAGATGGAACTGAATATAAAGGCTTGTTAAAAGAAATTGATGCCTACATGAATATGATTTTAGAGGATGCTACTGAACTTTTAGAAGGCACACCTGTTGCGAAATATAACGAAATTTTTATTCGTGGAAATAATCTTTTATTTATTAAACCAGATGCTTCTCAAATTACATAAGAAGTATATTTTTGTTAACTATCTCTTACATTTAACAGTAGATTTCTTGAAATAGAGAAATATTCATCTGGAATTAGTTTTATTATTCTATTAGTTTTGGAATTATTTCGTTATTTCTAATTATTGCATAAGACGCAGGATTTGATGAATAAAATCCTCTATAATTTGCTGAAGAAAATATAGATAATAATTGATTATTAAAGAACCATCGATATCCTTCAGGAAAACATTCATGTGCTCTTATGAGATATTTGAGATTATTATATTCCATAAAATCCTCAAAAGCATCACTGCCAAAGAATTTAATCCCTGGGCCTCTAAAACTGTCGGAAAATCCTTGTAATCCAGATTTAGGGTCGTTCCACATAATTTGATATATACCTTGTGCGATTGAGTTAATTAGTGCACTGAAATCCTTACACTTTTTTCCTTCTAATTTCTTCAAAATGTCATTATCTTGCGGTATCCCTCCATGTAAACATAAAATTGTTTCGTTAATTAATGCACATATCGGAATGACATTATAAAAGCTTAGGATTTCGTTAAATTTACTTTGATCATTGAATCTTAAAATGAAATCTTGAAAGAAACCGTAGTATTGATTCATTTCTAAAGTTTCATGATTTCCTCTTAATAAATAATATTTTAAAGGGAAAAGAATCTTTAAAGCCAAAACAATTAATAAACATTCTAGTTGCTTTGGTCCACGATCGACAATATCTCCTAAAAAAATTACTAATTTAGGGTTGTTATTATTAATGATTTCGATTAGTTTCATTAGGGTCTCTAAATTTCCATGAATATCCCCTATTACATAAACTTTCTCAACTTTTTTCCTAACGCTAAACTCTAGGAGTAAATTTTCCTCCTCAAAAATGTTTTTAACTGTCCTTACTATTTTTGAAATATTTTCAAACTTTAATTTAGAAATTTTTTGTGGTTTACTTATTAAATCATATAAAAATGAATTTTCAATCAAATCCAAACTCGATCTAACTGTTATATTTTAAATACTTTTTAATAGTTCTATTATTTTTATAATAGTTTCTTATATTTTTATAAATAAAGAAATTTAAAATACCTAGTTAAATTTCAATGAAAGAATCATTAGCTCAGTTATTAACTAATATTGAGAAACATATCGAGAGGTTTGAAAATGAAAAATTTCTTGAAAAAAATGAGAGTCGTAATCTTGGAATAATTTATACTCCAAATCAAGTTGTAGATTATATCGTATCTAATATTTTTAGAATTTACCTTGAAAAATTTATATATTCTAAAAAAGCAAATAAAGATGATTTTAATTTAAAAGGAATTTTTCTTTCAATAATAAAAAATCAGAAAGTGAAAGAGAATTTAACTACAACAATTAAAAATATAAGGATTTTAGATCCTTCATGTGGCTCTGGGAGATTTTTAATATCTATAGCACAAAAACTATATCAATTTTATCGAATATTAGAGCCAGAATTATCTGATTTTGATATAAAAAAGGTAATAATTCAAAAAAATCTTTTTGGAATTGAAATTGAAACCTCAGCTATTATTATCTCAAAGATGAGATTAATTAAATGGCTTTTATCCACAAATATAAACCACTTCACATTTCAAAGTATTAATTTAAAGAGTTTAAAACTAACAGATTTTGACCAAATCATTGAAAACTTAGATTTAAAATTCAACCTTTTTAATTTAGATTTTCTGTTAGAATTTAGTTCTGATAAATTCGATATTATAATTGGAAATCCACCTTATGTAGAAAATAAAAAGATTAAGGATGTTGAATTTAAGAAAAAATTAACTAAGAGATTTAAAACAGCTTATCGTTTATTTGATCTTTCAATACTTTTTATTGAGAGATCTTTAGAATTATTAGAAAATGAAGGAAATCTCTCATTTATTTTACCTAATAAATTCTTATCTGCGGATTATGGTACTAAAGTCAGAGTATTATTATTAAATGAATCAGAAATTAAAGAAATCATAAATATATCGTCTTTACCCATATTTCAAAACGCAGCTACATATCCTATTATTTTATCTTTAAAAAAGGTTAAGCAAAGCGAGGAACATGAGGTAAATATTAAAATTTTCAATAATATGAATGAGCTAATTGAAAATAATAGAATTAAGACTATAAAATTCTATCAAAATTTAATTAATAAATTTCCTTCCAAAGTAATTCCGATCTCAGGAAATATTGATTTAATCACATATTTATTTAGTAAATTTAAAACCCTTGCTGAAACCTTTAAAAACTTAAAAATTATATATCGGCCTTTTGGTTTTTTAAAATATAGGAAACATTTTGATAATATTAGTGATGAACGCCAATCTAATAATGATTTGTTATTAATTGGAACAGGTAACATTGAAAAATATTATGTTAAATTTAATAAAAGAATAAAAATTGCGGGGAAAGATATTAAAATTTCATATTTTAATTATCATCCTAATTTTGAGCATATTTGGAGCGATCTTAATAGCGAAAAATTAATTTTCAGGGAAATCGCAAAAGATTTAACATGTTGTTATGATCCAGGTGTATTTACCAATATAACAGGTCTTTATTTTATAAAAATTGCTTCGTTCAATACTGATCAATTATTCAGCCTTTTAACAATTTTAAATTCTAAATTATTGGATTCGGTGTTTAAAACATTATTTAGTACATTACATATGGCTGGTGGTTATCTAAGATTTAATGCTAGTTTTATTAAAAGATTACCCATGCCAAGAAAATTTCCTCTGTTTTTATCTCAATTAGGGAAAATTCTACAGTTACTTTCACAGTTAAAATATGATTTTGATTCCTATAAGGTCGAAATTACAAGAAATTATGAGTTATTAAAATTTAATAATAAATATTATAATGAAATTAAAGCTTATTTAAGCTTTTTCAATAGATTAAGTAATTCTTTAGTGAAATTATTATATTTTGATGATATTTGCCTGAAATATAATTTAAATTATAATATTTTAAGAGAGTTGTTAGATTCAAAAATTAAACAACAAAAAATCCAATTTAAATATTTTATTCCTCGATTCAATACAGAAAGATACAATATTTATCAATTTAATGAATTAGAAGCTATTTTAGCTGAAATAAACGAACTTTATAATATGCTAAACAATAATACAGTTTTATTAAATCAAATAGATGAAATATCAAAAAATTATTTCCCCAAAAAAGCATTTCTCACTTAGTTTTTGTTTAAATAAAATCAAATTAAAATTAAATTCTAACAAAGATTATATACTTAAAACATATATAAGTAAAAATCAATTAAAATTGTGAGTGAGAACTATGGCTAAAAAAAAGAGTGTCCCAGGTGAAGAAGAGCAATATGAGATTCCAAGTGGAAAAGTAGATGAAGATGGAGACGAATTATTAGATCTATCTGATTGGAAAGATGATTTAGAAGATGATGTAGAGCATAATCTCAATAAAATTAAAGACGATATGTTAGCAGATGAGACGGAGGATGAAGAATTTGGTTATGAAATAAACGAAATTGAAGCTTTAATGAGGAAAGTAAAATGCGCACCATGTCCTGGTAGCTCAAGTAAGCGAGATTGTAAAGTAAGGGATGACTTTGGATGTCCACCAGATAAAGCTAATAAGTGAATCAAATCAATATTAATTTGTTTTGGTAAAGTCAGTAATTTTCTTTTCAAATTTATTTTTTATTTAATGAACACATTTTTATCATCTTTATTATTTATGTTTTGCGAGAGAACTTAATGTTATCTAAAAACCAAAAGCGGCTTATTGTAATAATCATTGCTGTGGTGGTTAGCGCTTATATATGGCATGTAAACAGAAATCTATTCCACAATCGCGTTAAAATCTGCTTAATTATGTCAACAACTACTTTTTTAATCATTTTCACTCCTTTTGAGATATATTTTAGTTTTAGGGATATATGGTATGATAGGTGGGTACCTCTCAACTTAAAATATTTGGAGATTTCAAAAGTAAAAATTGAAGTGGAAGTTAAGAGAAAAAAGAAGAAATTTATTCACGCTGATATGATCTCTTTAAAAGATAAAGAATCAGTTAAAGCAAAAAATACTATCATTATAATTAGCCATGGCTTTTCTGATACTAAAAACACACTTCAATGTTATTCATTTCCACTGGCTTATCAAGGATACATAATCTTAGCTTATGATGCAAGAGGGACTGGAAAATCAAAAAGAACGGGGAGAAGGAGTCATTTTTTAAAGCGAATTGAAGACTTCAAGAAAATTATTGAGTGGATAAAATCAAGAAAAGAATTATCAGGAATGAAAATAAATTGCATGGGGTTTAGTATCGGAGCAATTACTGTTTTGTGTGGTGGCTTTGCAAATAACGATATTGATAAAATAATTGCAATCTCCTCAATGTCTTATTATAGACAAAATATTCCGAAATTTAATCCTATAATAATCTTAAGCTATCTTTTTAAAGGTGTAAAATTATTCCCGAATTATGAAGAGAATAAAAGGTTATCTCCATCTATAGTTATTAAAGAGTTTAAAAAAGAATTTTTAGCTGAAGATTGGGAGAAAAGTTCAAAAAGGGTCATGCTTATCCACTGTAAAAACGATAGAATAATAAAATTCAAAAATTTTTTAGAAAATAAGCTAATTTTAGAATCTCCCGAGAGAAATCTACTTATTTTAAGAAAAGGGGGCCATTCTCAGAAGAAAAATGAATGTGCAATAGTTGGATCTACTCTCAATTTCTTGAAATCATAGGAAGAGAATGAGAATGACTTTTTCTGTTGAGTTTAAATAGTTTTGATCTAATTAACTTCATAAAAAGTCCAAACATTAACCCTCTTTTTAAATTCAAAATGTTTAAGTGTGAAATTTGCGGCAAAATAATTAAAACCGAGGAATTAAATCAAGTTTTTCAATTTACATTAGGAAATGTTAAATCTGAAAAATTTTATGGCGAACAGACATTATATTACCATATAAATTGTCTAACTAATTCTAAACATAAAAAATCAGAGATGATCACTTTCATAACTTAAAAAAAGTGAAATTTTTCATTCAATCAAACTAAAAGAGAAAAATTGTTTCTTTTATTGATTCGATAATTAATTTAATACTCATGTTTATTATTTTGAGTTTTTTGTCAAAATAATCCTCATTTGCTTTAGATTTCTCTATTTCATCAAAGATATTGAAGAATTGCTTTTGAGACTCTAATTCCATTGAGTAGACTTTTTTTCGCATTATTGCATCATTCATGTTTACTAAACAACCGTGGTCATGAAAATGATGGTTAAATGCAGGAAAATAAGTTTGCCATAAAATATTCTTCAATTTATTGTATACATTTCTAGCTAATCGTTCACAGTAACTTTTACTTCTATTACTATAACAAAAATAAAATGGTAACTTGTCATGATTATTAGATACATGTTCCTGTAGTTTTTCATAAACTGTATCTAATTGTTTCATTGTTAAATTTATATGAGTATGATCGGCATTAGGATTGCATTTATAAAACAACGGTTTCCTAGAAAATGGAATTTCATAGAGTTTGATAATATTATATATTATTCCTTCTTTGAGCCAATGCGAAAATTTGTAAGTTATTGATTTTTCTTTTAAATTCTTCACTAGATCTATTGTAAATCGTTCAAGGAGCGAAGTTTCGTGAAAATCAAGTATATAAATCGATATTTCATCATGTTCCCAGAATTTTTCGAGGATTTTTTTTAGTAATTTAGTGTGTTCTGGAATTGGATATTCATCAAGCTCGTTCTCTTCATTTTTATATTCTGGTGCGAAAGTTCTCCTCCAATAACGATTCAAATTCGTTCCATTTTTTAAATAATATCCTGATTTATTATCTCTTCTAGGATTTAAAAATCCATAAGGATTCAATAAGGGGGCAAAAATCAAAACTTGGTTTTTCAACAGAATCTCGTCTGTAGTAATTAAAGATGTCCTAATCATATTAAGAAAACCTAAAATTCCAAATAACCCATTATATTCATTATGCTGAGCTCCCACAAAAACTTTTATGTATCTAGTTTCTTCGGGATCTAACGATTCTGCAATTGTTATGACAGGAATCTTGCCTTCAGACGTATCAAATTCCAAGTAATTTATTTTTTTTATCTGATCATATTTTTTTAACTTATTCAAAATTTTGTCAAATAATTCATGCCTATTAGGTAGATTTAGTAACTCCTTCAGAATTTCACGATTTATCATAATTCAATCAACTATTTTATCCCATTCTGAAAAGTTTATAATCTTTTCGTAATTTTTTACTATCCCAGCAAATAGTACACATCCAATACAAAACATATTTATAAAATCTTCAATAGTTAAGTTTAAAAGCTTACCATTTTTTCTTGAGAATCCTATTCCCCTATCAACTTCAATTTGGCCATCGTATCCTGATAGATTAACAACGAATTCTTGTTTATTCAATCCTCCGCTATAACTTCCACGGGCAATTCTTGCCAGCCCCCCTATTGGTATCACCATACCATTATTTTGAGCTAGATATATTCTTAAATCAAATGTATGCCTTCCCTCTCGCCAATTAATTAATGAAAAATTAGCTTTTTCCTGTATCGTGTATGGATAAGGATTGCGGTTTTTCATGAATTTTGCAAAGAATTCCCTTTTGCTTTCTTCAATTAGTTTTTTAATGTTCATCGATTCTTCGTCTTCAGACACGGGAATAATGCCAGCTCCACCTGAACCCCCACTAGGTTTTATAACAAAAGGTTTTTTATACTTTTTTATGAGAAATTCTAATTTATCTATTAAATCCTTCTCGTTAAATGCTTTTGTGAATAGGAGATACCTAAGATTATACTTTTTTAACAATTCTTTGCTGTAAAAACTTGCTAGGTATGTTAAAGATTTGTCATCAGTTATTCTAAAAATAGGATTTACAATGATCGTGTTTATTTGACGAAAATCTTCTTTGGTTTGCTTGATAAATCTCTCATCATTTAATCGCCTTGTAATCCCATCCCCTATTAAAACGTTCACATCCTCCCGTTCATATTTAACCCAATTATCAGAGAAAGAGAGTGAAGTTGATAATTGTTTATAGTCAGCAATTAAAAAGACTACATCAGCTTTAAAATCTCTATCATAATTATCTGTATTAAAAATTTTCACGTAATAAGCTTTCGATTTTATAATTTTCCTAAAATATTCAATCATTATAACCTTTTCATGAATTAAAGCATCATTCACGGGGACTCCAATTAACACGAAAATTTTCTTATCAGCTCTCTTTTTTCTCTTAATTGCTTGATAAATTGCTTTAAGATATCCATCATACAATAATGATTGCTGCTTTTTGGTGATTATTGAAAGCCCTCTATGTGATCCCCCATTAGTTTCTAATAAAAAGAATTTTTTTCCTTCAGGTTCATCAGAAACCATAAAATCGATACTACCAGCATAAAAGGAATCATCGTTAACTAAAAAATTATCCCCATTTTTTTTCATCTTCTCTATTGCTTTATCTCTAACTATATCTATGAAATTATCTTCTTGAGAAGCCCTTAATTCTGCAAATGATACTAAATCTAGCCCTAATGACTGACCTAATGCTATTAATTCTAAATCTGAGTCTGAAATGCTTGTAGACATTAATTTAAGAAATTTAGTTAGCAAATCTTCTTCCATAAAAATCATTAATTAGCAATACATTCTTGATATAATATTTCTAACGCATTCTTTTTTTATAATCTATTACTCATTATTTAAAGAGGAATCTTTTTAAGTGTATTAAAAGATAAAGGCCGGGAAAAAATATCTCACGGCTATTTTATAGAGTCTATTATAAATACAAATAACCTTGATGATTTCCTTTTGTTGATAATCGAAGACTCCCAAGTAAAATCTTTTTTACTTGAAGTTGCTGTTTATAAGTCAAGTTTGAATATAACAAAATATAATTTTTCTCAATATTGATTGTAAAAAGAAGTCCTATTTCTATCAATTCAGATTTTTCTGTAAGTAAACCGATTATTACATAATGGTAAGGTAAATTAACTAAATTACTGATATTTATGTTTTTTTCTATTATTTCATTCAATTCTATTTCGTATTCTGTCTTGATAAACTTCATGTCGTTTAATGGGATAGAAATTTTTCTAAATTCCTCAAATTTTTTGGAAAATTGACTTTGTCTTAAAAACCTTCTCTCCTCTTTATTTTTTTCATGAAAATATTTGTTCTTTTCCTTAATTAGGTAGATTTTCCGATCTTTTCTTATGCTTGATGCTGTTTTTTCAATATCTTTTAATTCTTCAATCAAATCATTGTGAAAAACGATAAGAATATCAGGATCTACTGTTTTGATGAAGAAATTCTTATAAAGAATGCCTGCTTCTGTTTTTATCCATCCATCAGTATCAATCAATATAAAACTTGTATCCTTGTTATTAGCTAAATAATCCTTAATTAAATTCCTACAATAAAGAGAAACAGTGAATTTGTAATTTCCCTTGGGAAATGTAGCACCTATGAATATGGTTTTCTCAGAATTAATGTTTTCGCTTGAAACAATATAATCTTCAATCCTACCTATGTTAATTGTGGTCGGCAGGTAAATGATTTGCTGTCCGAGATCAGAATCGAGATATCCCCCCTTAAATCCCTCTTTCATAAAGTTATTCGCTAAGTATTTGATAAGGGTCGTTTTTCCACTACTAATTCCTAAAACCATTATTTTTAAAGGAGATTCAGGATTTTTCTTTAATTCTTCTCCAATTTCATCTTTAATCTCAATCCATTTAAGAGGGATGGAATTTTCCTTGATTAATTTGACATTTTCTTCAATATTGGTATAAATGTCCAATTTAGAGTTCAATAATGCGTGTAGTGGATAGCTTTGGGCACTTGGTATTATTAAAACATTTTGATCTTGAATATTAGAAACACTTGATGAAGGTTTTTCTTTTTTTGGAAGCAAAATCTTACCAAAAACATCAATCTTTCCTTCTAATAATGTAATTCTTGCGGGTCCTTTTATTAATAAAGTATGTCCCTTGTTGATATTCTTAATCATGAGTTATTCATCTAATGTACAAATTAATTTAAAAATATTGTTTAATTACAAATTTCATCAATAAAATCAATTAATTCTGAAACTATTTGCCTATGATCTGGACAGTTCAATATTGTATGATCATTGTTTTTTAGCAAAATTTTTTTTTTATTCTTTGAGTTGATTCTCTCAAAGATATAATCCATGCTTTGTTTTTTTATTGCAGAATCTAAACGCCCTTGTAATAAAAGTACTGGACATTTCACTTTATTTAGAGATTTCTTCATCTCAATCATTAATTTTTTTACTTTTATTCCCATATTTACAGGAATTTTATCATATCCAATCCAAGCTCCATTTGTCTCCTTTCTAAATGTTTCTGAATCAATTTTGTGATATTTCTTTAATAATTTAAAGATAGGTACGAGTTTAAATAAAAAGTTTTGAATACCAGCTGGAGCACTAATAGTAAAAATTCCATCAAAATCGTGTTGACTGGCTAAAATTAATGTTAATAATCCACCCATACTATGCCCCCCTACAACTATCTTCTTGTAATTGTCATTGAGTAGTTGTATTTCATTTTCTAAAGCATCTTTCCATGCACTAATGGGAGCATATCTTAAATCTTCCGGACTTGTTCCGAAACCAGGGAGTAATGGGACATTTATAGTATATTCTCTTAGAGTATGCAAATCCTCCGCTAATGGTTTCAGATCAGCACAAGTACCTCCCCCTCCACCATGAATCATGAGTAATCCTACTTCGCTTCCTTCTAGATAGAAAGGACCTGCACCAGGTATTATTTTTGAATATTCACTTTTCATTTAATTTCACAAATAATTTTCAAATTATTTATCACGCCAAAGCGATTTTAAAGAACAAGGTATTATGGCAATTAAATCATGCTCAAGTAATAAATTAATGTAAAAATCACAGAAATGATTATTTTTTCTGAGATTTATAACAAGGTATGCACATATTGCTATTTTGGTAAAACATAAGTCTGCTATTCATTGTAGGTTCTCCGCATATATCACAAGGAAGAGATTCTTCTATTTGAGCTAATTCTGGAGGATTAAATTCTATTTCATATACATTAAAAATATCTTCTGGTTTTGAATTTAATATTTGTTGAATTTTCTCATGTTTAGATAATTTTTTATCTCCGAAATCTCTGTTTTTTACGGCTAATTTTACCGATTTTTCGGTTTCTCTATTATAAAAATAATAATTAAGTTTGCCATAATCTTGGTGTATAAGATTTCCTTTACCAAATGTAGTGCCCAATAATGCTTGGAGTGCATCAACACTGCAGTTATCATTTTCAACTACAGCAACTATTTCTTCGTTAGGAGAATAATTAAAATTATGCTCTAACACATACTTAGCAGCTAAGACTCCTATTGCTAAGCCCGGACATATGTGTCCATGAAATCTTGCTGCCTTTTCCATTAAATCTTTTGCTTCCATATGTAAATATAAAATTTTATTTTAATTAAATTTCAATTATATAATTTATTACACATTTTAAATATATTTAATCTATACCTACGTAATTGAAGCTTACACACATTATTATGAAATTTTTAGTTAATTCAATGTTAGGCAAATTAGCACGATTCTTAAGAATTTTTGGATTTGATACAGTATATGCTAATGATTTAATAGATTATTTTAAGATCAGTCCAGTTCCAGATGAAAAATTAATAGATTATGCTAAGAAAAATGACAGAATAATCATAACAAAAGATTACCCATTATATAAAAGTTATTTAGACAAGGGTATATACCTCGAGGGAGAAGGAATATATAACTACCTGACTCAACTGAAAGAAAAATTAGGTCTGAATTTTGATTTCAAAATCAAACGAGCAAGATGTTCAATTTGCAATTCACTATTAAAAAAAATTGAAGATAAAAAACATGTAAAAGATCTCGTATTGAAAGAAACTTTCAATCATTATGATGAATTTTATCAATGTTTAAACACTAAGTGTAAAAAAATCTATTGGAAAGGGTCGCATATTGATGATATTGAAAATAAGCTAGAAAAAAACTTTATCTTTGACTAATTGTTTTATTCTGAATTTTTCTTAAAATATTTCTCTTTTATTTCCATGAATCTTTGTTTAGTTTTTTCAGCAAGTTCGTTATAATTTCCCTTTATGTACATGCTATATGCTTGATTTAATAATTCAAGACATTTTCGATACTCTACATTCTTGAAATGATTTTCTGAAAGAGATACCAAATAATCTCCTTTTTTTTTATAGAATTCTAAAAATTGATCTGAAGTATCAATTTTCATATATGATATCATATTGTGTTAATTATAATAAATTAACTATAATTTTAACATTATTATATAAGTTCAATTTTGAGAAATTATTCATAATTGTTCCACTCTTTTACGAAATTCATCCATGTCAACCACAATTCCTTTTAGGCGCGATTTTTCTGCGGCAAAGGCCATTAAATGGCTTTCCAGCGTTTCTCTAGCATTAGTTAAGGTTTGGGGTTTATCTTCAAGTAAAATTGAATCTAAATATGCATTTATTAACAAAAAATCTCCACCTCCATGAGTCGTTGTTTCAGGAGAAAATTTTTGAGAATAGATAATTCTCTCAATTCCAGAAAAGTGTTCATACAATGTAATCTTTTCGCCAGTACTATGAAAAAATCCAATTAATGTAGCTTTAGTGCCATCAATTCTCAAAGTGCGTCCTTCTCTCTCGCTGAACCCATGCATAGTTAGATTAGCTGTTGCACCATTTTCGAATTCAATATTGACAACTTGATGATCTACAACATCGTTATCACATTGAAAAATGCATCTACCATATGGACTTGACTTTAGTATATTAAACTTAGCTTTATTAGTATAATCCTCAGAAATCTCTTCAGGATGTCCAGAATATAATGGTTCTACTGGCCAATCCTTATAATAAGCTAACTGTTTTAAAGGTCTGATAAGTTTTGAAAGTATACTAAGAAATTTAATATGATTTTCTCTTAAATTTGCCAAAATCTTATATAATTTTATGTTTGTTTTTCTTAATCGTTGGATTATTGGAATAATATCGATGTAGATTCTTGGAGCGTAATAAAGGCACATGTTTTCTATAGGACATCCCTCCACACAATATTTTGGAGCCCCTTCTGGAGCATTTTCCCGTGTAAAATGCTTTAAACTTCCGAAAGAGTTTATCTTTTTAGGAAATGACCCAGTAATCCAGAAAAGTAAATCCATATCATGACAACACTTGGTAAGAATCATAGGTGATGATATTTCTACATTTCTCCAATTACCTCGAACAAAGCTATGCGCCATATGATACCAGCTAACATTTTCTCGATGTGAAATACTTATAATATCTCCCAACAATCCCTCTTCTACAACCCGATGAATTGTGGAAAAAAATTTTGTATATCGTAAAATATGTGCAATTCCTAAGATCCTACCAGTTTCTTCTGCCTTTTTAACTATTTTTACACAGCCTTCTAATGTATGTGCCATAGGCTTTTCTAATAACACATCATACCCTTTTTCAAGAGCTACTAAAGTAGGTTTGATATGCATTTGATCTTGTGTAGAAATAATGCTAATATCAGCAAATTTTTCTTGTTTTAATAAATCTTCCCAACTTCTATAACATCTAATTGGAGGAATTCCGTGTAATTCACCAAATTTTTCTCTTCTGGCTGTTATTGGTTCTGCAACACCAATAAACTTCAATTTATTAGGATTTTTAAGACCATATTCACTATAAACAGTCAAACCCCTGTTTCCAGCTCCAATTAATACAGCTGTTATTGGAAACTTCATCTCGAATACCTTCAATAACAATTTAATGAATGAAGAGTTTTAGTAGCTAAAAATTATAGCTATTACATTGGATAATCAGTAAGCAATATTAAAATAAATTATCTAATTTTTCACTCAATTTTTCGATTCAATTGTTCTCTATAACTAAAAACAGTTTTAGCAATTTCTCCAAGGTACATAACGGGATTCATAGTTTTTCCACACTTACTACACTTAAAATCGAGCATCCCTTCTATCGAAATCAATGTTCCGTTATCGCAATAAGCACATTGCTCAAAAGACCACCGGTCTATTATTTTCACAACCTTACCAATAAATTTCTCTTGATTTGATACCATCTTGATAATTCACACTTTATTATTACTATTTTTACTACTTTATGCTTTTTTTTGAATTCACTTAGTAATTGGTTGAATATTAATAACAATTCTAAAATATTTTAAGATTTAAATACTTTAGGAATAAATCCCTCAATTAGTAAACAGTCGAGTAAAACATTTGCAGTCATCGCTTCTACAACTGGTATTATCCTTGGCACAATACACGGGTCATGACGACCAGAAAATTCAATCTCAACATTTTCCATGATTTCTATATTTACTGTCTTTTGGGCGATGCTTATAGAAGCAGTTGGCTTTACTGCAACAGTGAATTCAATTGGCATTCCTGTTGAAATACCACCAATTATTCCTCCTGAATCATTCTTAGTAGTTTGAATCTTTCCATCTTTAATAATCCAAGGATCATTATGTTCAGAGCCTTTCATTCTTGCCGCTTTGAATCCTGCTCCAAATTCTATCCCTTTTACGCCTGGAATTGAAAATATTGCCTTACTCATATTTGCCTCAAGACCATTAAAAATTGGTCCTCCCTTGCCTTCTGGAAAGTTTTTCACAATACATTTCACCGTACCGCCAATTGAATCTTTTAGATTTTTTACTTCTTTTACTAGCTGTTCCATTAATTTCGATTTTTCATTATTCATGGCTCTGACAGGAGATTTCTCTCTTAACTCAATTAATTTATCAAATTCATCTAAATTGTAGCTAGTATCATCTACAATATTTCCAATGCTTTTTGTATAAGCAAATATCTTTATGTCAAATTTTCCTAATATCTGCTTAGCAATTGCCCCTGCCATTACGAGACCTGCCGTAATTCTCCCGGAAAATCGTCCAGAACCACGATAATCCGAAAATCCACCATATTTTTTTAGAGCAGAATAATCGATATGTGAAGGTCGTATATACTTCTTGTAAGTCTCGTATATTGATGAATCAACATCTTCATTATCAATAATCAAACAAATCGGGGCTCCCGTAGTTTTGTCATTAAAAATTCCTGATAGTAATTTCGCTCTATCTACTTCTCTACGAGAGGTTGTAAGTTCAGATTGTCCTGGTCTTCTTAAATCCAATTCTCTTTGGATATCATCTATATCAAATTCTAAACCTGCTGGCACACCATCTATGATTATTCCAACTAATTTAGCTTGACTTTCTCCAAACGATGTTATTTTATAAATTATTCCAAAAGAATTGTCCACTGTGTTCACATCTGATAAAGCTTAATAAAACTATGATCTTACAATATTATTTAATTAATATTATATCTATAACTTTCTATTTATTATTTAATGGATCTAAAAATTTACCCATTAGAGAATGGCTTAAGCGGTGAAATTACGGCCCCAGGATCGAAAAGTTATTCACATCGAGCTTTTGTAGCTGCCAGTTTGGCTGATGGGATTTCGATAATTAAAAATCCTCTAACAACTGGAGATGTCGGAGTTACTATAGATATTTTAAGGGCTTTGGGAGTAAAAATCTTAAAAGTAGATAGAAATTCTTATCTCGTTGAAAAGAAAGGAGATTTATTTAAACTTATTAAATCTACTCTTGATTGTGGCAATTCTGGAACGGCAATGAGAATTTTTAGTGCATTTAGCTTATTGATCAAGGAAGGCCTTACATTGACTGGAGAGTTTTTAAAGAGAAAACGACCAATTCTGCCACTTCTAAACGGTATGAGCTCTTTAGGAGCAAAATTTAAATTATCAGAAGAAAAACTTCAAATTAAACGCAAAAAGCTTCTCTGTAATAAAGTGACGATACCCGGGGACATAAGTTCACAATTCGTAACTGCATTGTTGATGGTATGTCCCCTATTAAAATGTAAAAACAAAGATTATATTGAAATAGAATTAACAACTCCACTAATTTCTACTACTTATGTTGAAATTACCCTAGATGTATTAAACTCATTTGGAATTAATATTCAAGAAAATCTTGAAAAATCAAAATTTTATATTACAAATGAACAGAATTATAGAGCACAGTCCTATGAAATTCCAGGAGACTTTTCTTCATCAGCATTTATAATCGCTGCTACAGTTTTATCTAGAAAATCATCAAAAGTAATTATTAATAATTTAAATACTCAGAATCTTCAAGGAGATAAAAAAATTGTAGAGATTTTATGCAGGATGGGCGCAAATGTCAAGGTTGATGAAAGTAAAAAACAGGTTATTGCTGAAGGCAATTTAAATCAGTATCCATTAAAAGGTATGGAGATTGATTGTCAAACTATACCAGATTTATTTCCTATTTTATCAGTTGTTGGAGCATTTGCAGAAGGTAAAACTGTTCTCTATAATGCTTCAAATCTTCGTACCAAAGAATGTGATAGAATTTCTGCTATGGCTAGAGAATTAAAAAAAATGGGAGTTGAAGTTAGTGAAGAACAAGATAAATTAATAATTCTTCATTGTGATAGATTAAGGGGAATACCTGTAAATCATGAATATGATCATAGAGTAGCAATGGCATGTAGCATTGCTGCTTTACACGCATCTTCAAGTTCGCAAATTAAAGAAATTGAAGTAGTAAAAGATTCATATCCTTCCTTTCTAGAAGATTTGAAAAAATTAGGAGTTCAAATGGAAATAATTTAAGCTATAAAAAAATTATCTAAAACTTTTCTGCCTGCGGGCACGAGCTTTTTTACCACCAAATTTCTTTGGTTCTGTTCTCCTTGAATCTCCACTCAGCAAGGAATCATCATACTCTCTAAAAATTCGTTCTATTGTTTTTGTACCTAAAAATTTATGAATCGATTTAGCAATAGCCATTCTTACTGCATCTGTTTGCCCCATTATGCCACCGCCCTTAACTTTTACATTAATATCGCATTTATCAACCTTCGGATTATTCACGATTTCAAGGACTTCTTGAATTCTCATTCTAGCAATTTCAGGCTCGAATAAGTTTAGAGGAACATTATTAATTTTAATTTGTCCTTTCGCTGGATGTTTTAATACGGCTCTTGCTATAGCAGATTTTCTTTTACCAGACGCTTGAATCATTTTCATTGACATTATTTTAAACCTCAACTTCCATTTTATTCCATCCAATTCGTTTACATAGAGTTTCTAAGGTTATAAACCTGTTATAGTACGAAAGCCGCTTTTTCCCTGCATTATAAATTTCGCTAGGCATTAATTTTTGATATCTACTTTTAAAACGCTCAGGTATATCTGAAATGTATACATGAATCCTTTTAACAGCTTCTTTTCCGCGAATCTTCTTTCTTGGTAGCATTTGTTTTATGACTCTTCTCATTAAAGTATCTGGTCTTCTTTCATGAAAAGGACCTCTACGTGGATTAGTCGCAGTCGAGATGTTTAATTTTGCAAGATATTTCTCGTGAATATCTCTCTTGGTTCCGCTTATGATTGCATCCTTGGCATTTGTTATTACTATATATTCACCTAACAAAGCCCTTTTTGCAACTTGACTACAAAAACGTCCCAAAATCTTATCTGTTGCATCTAATAATTGATATTCGATTACCATGATCTTAATACATTCAAATAAGGGTATTTGATATTTTAATAAAAAATCTTTACTCCACTACCTTTAGGGTTTTGTTCTAATAATTCTTCAATTGAAATTAAATTACTACCTGATGATGCAATTTTTTTTTTAGCTGATTGGGAATATTCTAAGCACGCTATTGTGAGAATATGATCTAATTCTCCCATCCCTAAAACCTTTCCAGGAACAACAATCATATCATCTTTATTTGTTTCTTTATTGATACGATATAAATTTGCTTTAATTCTATTCCTTCTTGGACCGCTTAATTTTTTTGATACTTTTTTCCATATCTTTATCTTTGTTTTCCATAAATCTCTTATCAGTTTTCTAACATAATAGTTGCTTGGACCGGTTATTTTATGGGACATTAGAAAGCTACTACTGTTATTTTAATTCATTAAATCTGATATCTTAAATTTTTAATATTTTAATAATTTTTTGATAATTTATGATTCTATCTTAATTTCTCCAAGTTTTTCAACAAATTCATCAATTTTCTCTAGGAAAATCTCGAATGTTTTCTTAATAATGGTTTCAAATGGAAGAACTCCATCACTCTCAATCGAAAAAATATATGTATTTTCTTTCGAACCGACTTTTATAGCCTTCTCTGGACAATCATTTTGGCAAGAGTTACATAGCGTACACATCTTCCAATAATCTTCCACCAATTTTGGCACCTTTTTATCCGAGAAATCATATAATTTTTCAGGACACATTTTCGATACTATACATTTATCAGGACATTTAACACATTTACTATCATCAAATTCGATTTCTGGATAGAATCTATAGAAAATATTCGATACTGCTTGCCATTTTACATGTTTCTTCGAAAGTCCTAAGGTCGCATAGGCTTCTAAAATTAATTTATCGTTCTTATCAATTTTTACAATTGGTATATTAGGATCGACAGGAACTATCTTCGGGTCATTTGATTTCAAATCACCTGAATATATTTCTAAAGGTGCATTTGTTGCATTTGATACCTCACATGTTAAAGAAACTTGGCATAAACTGCACCCATAGCCACCACATTCACATTCTCGTGGTAATTTATACACTTCTAGGTCAGTCGTTAAAGGAATCAAACCTAAGCGATGTGATATAATCTCATCATAGAGAGGTGAATCATTTTTTAATATAATCACCTCATCAACAGCCATTACGGGAATTTCAGAAAGGATTATTCTCCTTAAAGCATTTGCCATTTCAATAGAAAGTCCTTCTATAACAAACCCAAATTTCCTGTCGTTTTTCTCAAGTACTTCAAGATTCATGATCTTTATTTAATTTAGACTATAATAGTTAGTTCTATAAATACGTCCTTTAAGATAAGTTTTATTGTTCCAATTAAAAAATAAGATAATTAAAATTTAATAAAACTTAAAATATTCGTAAGCTTTGCTTGGAGATTGAAAACAATAATGTATTTCTTGGAATTCTTTTCTAAATTCAGCTATTTCGTTTTTTACCTTTTTGGGGTCTTTTCTATCAATCAATACCTTTTTTAAAAATTCAGCGATTTCTATCATTTCACTTTTTCCCATCCCAAGCCGAGTAACTTCTGATGTTCCAATTCTTAAACCACCAGGATTTTGATAATGTCTGCCTTGTGATATATCCCACGGTAAAAGATTACGATTAAGGATAATATTCGCAATTTCTAATAATTTCTCTATATCCCCACCTAATCCAATATTTTTTTCAAATTCAGTAATATCTACTACAATTTGATGGGATTCCGTAAAACCCTTATGTTCCATTAACACATTCATTCCTCTTTCATGCATTGCTTGCCCTAAGGCTTTTGCATTTTCAATAACGTTTTTATGGTATTTCTTTCCAAACTCAAGCATTTCAGCTATTGCAATGGCTAATCCTGCAACATTATGTAGATGATGATTCGATAATAAGGCGGGGAATGCGCAAGATTTTAAAGTTTCAATCAAATCTTCCCTGTTCGATACAATAACTCCATGCTGAGGTCCCGGAAGTGTTTTATGTGTGCTCATTGACATCACATCTGCTCCTTCTCTTAAAGGATCTTGAAAATATCCCGAGCCAATTAATCCAGCGACATGAGCAGCATCGTAGCCTACATAGGCACCAACTTCTTTAGCTACTTCACCAAGTTCCTTAACTGGATGTGGGAATAAAAATACTGAACCACCAAATAGAACCAATTCAGGTTCAAATTTTCTTATGATTTTTGCTGACGCATCTACATCAAGGTTCATCTCATCATTATCAAATGCAAGATATTCAACGTTTATTCCTCTTGTTGTTCCGGCCGTGCCAAAGATTTCTCTACCACTTTTTGCAAATCTTGGCCCATGTGAAATATGTCCTCCTCGAACAATAGCCATACAGCACATTTTTCCACCATTATCTGATGTAAAAGCATTATACATAACTAAATTTGCAACAACTCCAGAAATAGGACGTACGTCTGCATGGATGCATTTAAAATATTCCTTAGTAAGGTCCATGCAAATATCTTCAACTTCATCGATGTACTTGCATCCTGCATAAACTCTTTGTCCACTCCAACCTTCAGCATAACGATGACTAAAATCACAAGAACAAGCTTCATCCACAGCAGGGCTGGTAATATTTTCAGAAGCGATTAAAGGAATACTATTTTGGAACCAGTCATGGTGCTCCATTAAGATTTTGCGAATTTCATCCACTTTCTCATTCAATTTTGATCATCCCTTTTCATAAAATTTGAATCATTAGATTTATAATAAAACTACAATTTTTTTAAATCTTTGTCAGATCTCCTATTCTTTTAAATGTTATTTCCTAAAACAGATCGAAAATTTAAAGAAAATTACCCGAGTTAGAAAAAGAATTGAATTACCTTCATAAGATAATAATCATTTTTCAGATTTCTCTAAAATTAGACGGGCTTCGAATAAATTTAGTTTTTTCCCTGCTTTTTGTTTTTCTAAAGCTAATGCGAGTTTGTCTTGCTTGATTTTTTTAATCATTTCATTTCTTTTTTTAACCTGACTAACCTTGACTGTTGGTCTCTTACCTGGTCTGTATGGCCTTCTTCCCTTGGATAGTTTCTTTCTCTGATTCATCAACTTTAAATACTGTTCATGATAACGATCTGCTGCCTTCTTGTTTTCAATTAGTTCTTCTTCCATTGTGCGTTTGCTTTCTCTTAATTCATCTGCTTTCTGATAGATTTCAAGCATTTTAATATGGTATTCTTGAGATTTATTTGACCATTTACTCAATTCTTCATAGATTTTGTTAAGGTTGATTTTAACAATTTCTACTTTTCTTTCAATTCTAAATAGATCGCTATTTTGTTGTTCTGCTAAGTATTGTCGTTTCATTTCTGCGAGTTTTCTGATTTTATCTACAATGGCATTCTCTTCGGCAATATTAAGATTCTCTGTCTCAATTCTTCTTTCTAAACTGTCAATCTTACGCTCAATTTGTTTTACAGAAACAAGACTCTTTGTATCTTGATAACTTTTTTGAATTGACTTCTTTTCTTCGATTAATTTATCTAATAACGTCTTATACTCTATTTTTTTTTCTTTTAATTTCCTTACCTTGGCATTCCAGTAATTTCTTCTCTTCTTGTATTTTTCCTTAGCAAATCTCAAGTAATTATTAATTTCCGTTTCGATCTTTTGTAGATCATTAATGTATTGTTTTGTTTTTACGTTTAACTCGTCCCTTTTTTGCCGCAAATTCTCTATTTGTTGTTGAAGGTTCCTAAAAGACATTTGAGAGTTTCGAGAATTATTGGGTCTATTTTTACTCATGAATTAATTCATTAAAAGAGTATTAATAAAAAAGAATTCTATGAAGGTGTTTATATATGACAATTTTATATTTTTTATATATTTTTTGTAAATAGATTTAATATTAAGTTAAGGCGATTGATAAAAAATTAAAGATATATAAAAATTAGAAATATTAAAAACTGCATTTAAAAATGGACTCTGAAATAATCAAGGAAAATGATTTAATCTTTTTGGTTCTTGATGATAGGAGACGATGGTTAGTTCAAGTTAAATCTGGAAAGAGTTTTCACACGCATAGAGGCATTATTGAGTTTGATGATATTATTGGTAAGCCATTTGGCTCGTGCATCTTTTCAAAGCCATATGAAAGCCAAGGATATAAATTTTTTATTCTCAAGCCCTTACCTTCCGACTATATACTTCACATGGGACGCAAAACCCAAATAGTTTATCCGGAAGATGCGGGATTAATATTAATATATTCTGGAATTGGACCTGGTAGTGTAGTTATTGAAGCGGGTTGCGGTTCTGGAGCATTAAGTTGCATTTTAGCAAACGCCGTTCGTCCTAATGGACATATATACTCCTATGATATCCGGGATAAATCGATTAAGAAAGCAACAAACAACATCAAAAGAGCGAGCTTAGAAGATATAGTGACTTTTCAAAAGGGCGATATAATAAATGTTGAGATTGCATATAAAAACGTGGATAGCATTGTCTTGGATATGGCAACACCGTGGGAAGCCATTGAAAAATTAAAACACAACTTAAAATTAAGTGGAACAATTGCTTCATTTTCTCCAACAATAGAACAAGTAAAAAAGACTGTTTTTGCCCTTAAAAAAATTGAATTCATTGAGATTAACACCTATGAATTAATCAAGAGAAGGTTGCAAGTCAAGGAGAAAGCCACTCGCCCTGAGGTAAGGATGATTGGTCATACAGGTTACGTCACTTTTGGAAGGAAAGTTGCAAATGAAAAAAATCCATTTAGGGAGAGGAAACCACATGAAATTGAAATTATAGATTTAAATGGAATGCCATTAAGGGGTTGAGTTGCCATTCAAATTAGTTATGAAGACTTTTTAAAAATGGATATACGTGTTGGATTAGTAAAAAGCTGTGAAAGCGTCCCAAAATCAAAAAATCTCTATAAAATGACGGTAGACTGCGGAGAGGAAAACCTAAGGCAAATTATTTCTGGAATTTCGCAATATTACTCACCTGAGGACTTAATCAATGAAAAAATAGTTGTTTTAACAAATTTAAAGCCTCGTAAAATCATGGGCATTGAAAGTAGAGGAATGCTTTTAGCTGCTGATTTTAACAATGAACCCTTTTTACTAAAAATTGATGAAAGGGAATCAATTCCGCCAGGAAGTAGAATTAAATAATTAAAAACCTTTCAACTGCGTACCAACTCTGAATTCTTTCTTCTTCTTAAATCGTTCGGTTTTGAAGAAATGTTTCTTTTTTTCTGGTAAAATCGCTACATATTTTCTTAAAATATCTCCTACGTACTCTTTAGTGGGCTTGCTACTCGTTATTCTACCTGGTTCAGATAAATATTCTAATATTTCTTTATCTTTAGAATCTATTGATAAGCCTAAATTTTTAATTGGAACATGCACTGAATGTAAAAACCATCCAGATGACTTTTCTTCATGAGCAATGACTTTTAAAATATTCGCAACTTCCTTTTTTATTTTGAATTCAATAAGCTTTTTTCCGGGTCTTATAATTATGCTCACATATTCAGGAATCTCATTTTTTGGATTATGGATTTTCTTATAGAATTCATCGATTTTTTTAGCACTCATTGTTAATTCATAAAAATTAGTCTCTATTAAAAAGAATAAATTAAAATTCCTAAATAAATTTATTATTTAATAGATTTTGCCTAAATTTTAATATCCATAGAGGATGTCAAATTGAACTCTTGTGAAACACTGGATTTAATGGAACAATATTTCAAGAAAAAGATATGCATCCTTGGTGGTATCGAAAATTATAAAGATGAGTTTCAGAAAAGAATAAGTTCAAATTGCTTACCAATAGAAAATAAGCAAAATATTGGGGTGAACATAAGCAGGATTGATTTTTTATATGAATCAAGTCAAAAATTTGAATTTCTTCTGTGGAATATAGATTGTAGTCGACAGAGGGCATTTTTACGAACGATATTTTATGCCGGAGCAGAAGCAATGATAATTTTTATTTCTGAAATGAAAGTCGATCAAATTATACACTATTTTAACGAAATTCAATTAAGATTTCCAGAGATAACGCTTACTTTTTGCGTTATCCTTGAAAAACGTCTAAAAGAAGAAATCATAAACACGACTTTTAAAAATGAAGATTTCAATTCAATGGTAAAGACAAACAATATTCAAATCAAAGAAATATCTGAGCCTTCAGATATTTTGGAACAAATTTGTACGATTTTTATGAAGAGAATAAAGCATAAAGAAATAGACTCCGCATATTTTATTGATTTTATCCCCCTAGATTTGTTGATTGGACTTACTGAGGTTAGAGATGAATGCAATGATTATTATGAGCCAGAAACTCATGATTTAAAAGCCCGGCAAATCATAAACGCGGAGCAATTGGTAAACTATATCTTAAAACTAAAATTGGAAGTCGAGTTTGAATCCGCAAACTGGATTAAAATAAAAAACAGTGAGCTTGGCACCTTTTCAATCTTTCTCAAAAATGGCAATGTCTATTATTTTCCTCAAGTATGTGAAAAATGCAAGGATAAAGAATGCATTAAATATAAAAAGGCACCATTTTACATTTGTATTGAATCAGGTGATTCAATAGGTTGGACGAATATAAATGGATTCGATCAGAGTGAACTTCTTATTTTAACAAAAATTCTTGCCTTAAAGGAGGGAAATGAAGATAACCTGCCAAAATCAGTTGTTAAGCAGATTAAAAGAATTAATAAATGTGAGAAAAAGGGAAAGCTAAAATGACTGTCATTTTTGAGTCGTTTGAGATAAGAACTAAAGCATATTGTGATGTAATTAATATAACTAACCAGGTTCAAAATTCTATAAAAAGTAGCGGCATTGACAACGGAATAGTAAATGTTCACGTAGCGGGATCAACTGGTGCGATTTCAACTTTAGAATACGAACCAGGGCTTGTTAATCATGATATCAAAGAAATATTGGAGAAATTAATACCTTATGATAGGAATTATGCACATCACAAAACCTGGCACGACTATAACGGAGCAGGTCATCTAAGGAGCTTTCTAATTAAAACTACTCAAACCTTTCCTTTTAAAAAGCAGAAACTTATCTTGGGAACTTGGCAGCAAATCATCTTTATTGAATGTGATGAGAAAGCTAGATCGAGAACGATTTATTGCACGCTGATGGGCGAATAGGCTTTTTTTTAATCTTTTTTTAAAAAAATAAAGATTGTTAAATTGTTATTTAGCTTGCTTAATTAGTTCTTCTAATTCTGTAATGATTTCCTGATATTTATCTCGCTGGCGTATTTTTTCAAATTTTTCCCTAAGATTCATGACTGATTTATCGAATTGTTTTACTTGTTCGGCAAATACTGGGATTTTCTTTAAGGTCTTATACGAACTTTCTTTTAAACTAATTTGATACTCTAAATTTTCTAAAAATTTATTTTCTCTATCAATCATTTACATCCTCTTCTTATATAAATTAAATCATTGAGTAAAATCACGGGAATCACTTTAAAAAATATGAATGTCATATATATGTCATCAAATTCGCTTTAAAATCACTATTCTTTGAGCAAATTATCGCAAGAAAAAGAAACCATGGATACATGAGTAATATTTAGACATTACTTCAATATTATAACCATCAATATATCAAATGAAAATTAAAGTATATTTTGTAATTTTGAATCTGAATTCGAAGAAATTTAAATGTATTTGAATCTATTATTTTATTAAATTCAATATATAGCTTTAACAGAATATGTGTTGAAAACAATGGAAAGCTTTATAAAAGTGATCATATCTGGCTTGGACAACGCCGGTAAGACTTCAATATTAACAGCATTAGACAAAAAATATGATTTTGAGAAAGATATTGTCCAACTTAAACCTACCATTAGAGTAGAATATCATAAAATGAATTTTTTAAAAAGCAACACTGTATTCTGGGATATGGGAGGTCAGGAAACTTATCGGGAGATTTACATTAATTACCAAGATGTTTACTTTGATGCTACTGATTTACTAATTTATGTTATTGATATTCAGGACC
>CAYZTE010000003.1:0-2524 GCA_964481225.1 uncultured archaeon
TAACAATAGGAACTTACGGCTGTAATTTTGCTTGCTTTTGGTGCCAAAATTATCACTTATCAAAGACAAATCCCGTAAAGGCCTATCAATTTGCAACATATGATAAATTTATCTCCCCTAAGAGAATTATAGAGATCGCTTTAAAAAGAAAATGTAAAGGAACTTCCATATCATTTAACGAACCTACACTACTATTCGAATATTCTTTAGAAATATTTAAACTAGCAAAAGAAAATAGTTTATACAATACATACGTAACAAACGGTTATATGACAGAGGAAGTTTTAAATGATCTAGTAGGTGCTGGCTTAGACGCAATGAACATAGATATAAAAGGAGATTTCAACATGGTTCAGAAACATTGCGGTACAGATGTGGAAAAAGTATGGAGAAATGCAAAATTAGCTAAGGAGTTGGGCGTTCATATTGAAATTACAATATTACTAATACAAGAATTTAATTCTAAGGATGAAATTATTAGGAAAATTGCTGAAAGAATTTATAATGAATTAGGTGAATTAACACCATATCATATAAGTCGGTTCTTTCCTCATTATAAATCACATGAATATGGACTTATTGAGCCAACACCATTAAAACTTTTATATAATGCATATGATATTGCAAAAGATGTTGGATTGAAATATGTGTACCTTGGAAACTTACCAATTACCGATTATGATAATACATATTGCCCAAAATGTTCTAAATTAGTCATAAAAAGAAAAGCATTAGGTATAAAAGAACTTTATTTAGATTCTTATGGGAACTGTAAATTCTGTGGTTTTCCAATATGTGTTATTTAATCCTTTTTCCATAATTTATTGTATAATTCTGAATGCTAAATTTCAAATTTTTCAAGTTATTTAATAATCATATGAGTAACCTCCAATATGCAAATGTAAATGGAGTTAACATCTGTTATGAAATCCATGGTGAAGGATATCCTGTAATTTTAGTCCATGGATTTGGATCAAAGAAAGAAAGTTGGATGGCTCAAATCCCTGTCTTATCTAAGAAATTTAAGGTGATTATTTTTGATTGTAGAGGAGCCGGAAAGTCAGATCGTCCAGATATTCCATATACAATGGAAATGTTTGCTGATGATATTTATGGATTAATGAATTTTTTAGAAATTGAAAAGGCTCATTTTGTAGGTTTTTCATTGGGTGGAACAATATTGCAGAACTTTGCGTTAAAGTATCCTGCAAAAGTAAATAAATTAGTATTAATTAGCTCTATTGCGAAGATTCCAGAAGGGGGTGGACCAGAAGCATATATAAAATCTCGGCTTGAATGGTTAAATTTATTAAAAAAGGATCCAGAAAGAGCCTTTTGGAATAGTACTAAGTTAGGTTTCTATATTAAATTTAGAAAAAGAATGGAGGCTGAACCTAATAATAAGTTCTATGGTCTTTGGTCAGCTAAAGATCTTATAAATTACTTTAAAACCGATCCACCTTCACCTCAAGATATTAGAAATCTCGCAAACACTTTTAAAACGCAAAATACATTCGAAAGATTACATAAAATTACAAATAACACCTTAATACTTACAGCTTCGCATGATAGGCTTGTTCCAAAATCAGTAATGATGGAAATACATAAAAGAATTCCTAATAGTGTTTTTAAAGTAATTAATAATGCTGGACATGAATATACAAAATCTAAAGCTCCAGAGGTTAATAAAATTATAATAGATTTCTTAGAAAGTAATAAGGTGAGTTTTTATTACTAAATTATTTATAAATTAATTTTTAAAATTGATGAAAATTTGTTAAATTTATTATAAAATACGTGAAAAAAATGATAAAATATGACTGAATTATTTGCTGAAGTTAATGGAATAAAAGTTTGCTATGAAGTTCAAGGTGAAGGTTATCCAGTTGTCTTAATTCATGGATTTGGAGTGAGTAAAGAACAATGGATGGGGCAATTTGGTCCATTATCAGAACATTTTAAAGTAATAAGGCTTGATAATAGAGGTGCTGGGAAATCAGATCGCCCTAATGAACCATATACTATGGATTTATTTGCTGAGGATACGAAAGCATTATTGGATTTCTTAAGAATTGAGAAAGCTCATGTTATAGGATGGTCTGTTGGTGGGATGATTGCTCAACACTTTGCGATTAAATATCCTAACAGTGTAGAAAAATTAATTCTTATTAATACAATTGACGCGTGGCCAGCGGACAAATCTGGTTTAGAAGTTTATAAGAACGGTAAAATAGCCAGTTATAAAGCTAGATTAGAAGATCCTGAAAAAGCTTTCTTCGAAGCTGCTAAAATGGGTTATTCACGTCCATTTATAAAACTAATGAAAGAAGATCCAAAGAAAAAATTTCATGGATTATTTTCTGCTGAAGATCTAATTAAGAAAAGCATTACTAATCCTGCTACTCCTCAAGATATCGCAAATCAGGCTCATGCTCTTGGAAGTCATAATGTCACTGATAAATTACATCTAATTAAAGCTGACACTTTAGTAATGTGTGCAGATAAAGATAGACAGATGCCAAAG
>CAYZTE010000003.1:2624-47320 GCA_964481225.1 uncultured archaeon
AATTAAAGCTGACACTTTAGTAATGTGTGCAGATAAAGATAGACAGATGCCAAAGATAGTAAATCTTAAAGTTCATGAAAGAATTTCAAATAGCAAATTTGTAGTGATAGAAGGTGCAAGCCATGAATCTCCTCTAGAAAAAGCTCCAGAAATAAACAAAATTATAATTGATTTTTTAAAAAACTAAAAACCTAATCAATATAATAGAGAAATTAATTATTCAATTACTTCAATATCCTTCTGAACAGGCATTGGGTATGTTTTCAGTTCAATCTTTTTAAAACTCATTGAGAAAGGAACTACAGCAATAGATCCAATAACGAAGCTTAAGAAGAAAGGTGCAAAAAAGTTAAGAGTAAAAGTTCCAGCTAAAGGTCCAATAATTTGTGCGAAACTATCTAATCCAGAAGAAAAACCATTAATTTTACCTTGTTCTCTTGGTGATACTGATTGGCTAATTTTACTGCTTAAAAGCCCTCGTGTTAATGAAGCGGCAAAACTTATAAACAATATCATGACAAAAAACATAACAACATTTATCGAAAATCCTACTACAAAAAATGCAACTAAAAATATGCCTAAACCAACTTTAATTGCATTATTTTCTCCTAATTTTCTTATGGTTGGTTTAAATAGAGTAAATCTTATGACTGCTCTAAAAATTCCTGAGATCATTAATAAAATCCCAATTTCAAATGGCCCAAGTCCAAAAACAATTTTTGCAAAGAAAGACATAGATGCCATAGCAATCATGAATGATGCTGTATGAAAACCCCATAAGGTTAGATAAAACATTGCAGTTTTATTTTTCCTAATTTTGATAATAATCCTTTCTTTTATATCAATTGATTGATGTCGTTTTGATTTAGGCCAGGTTTCTTTCAAAATAAATATTGTAATAATCATTGTAAATATAGATAATCCTGCCGCAAATAATCCTGGGAATAACAAGCCACCAATACTAAAAAGTGTTCCTCCAATTCCTGGTCCAATAAGAGAAGCCAATACATGGGCGACACCAATATTCGTCATTTGGATTCCCCTGTCCTTAGGGGGAACTTCATCTCCAATGATTGCTTTTGCTATTGGAAAATTTCCCCCAAAAACGCCATCAATTATTCGAGATAAAACAATCATCCATATTGAGTTTGAAAATGCTAACATAAGGAATCCAGTAAATGTACCAGCCTGTGAAATTAAAAGTAATGGTTTTCTTCCAAATTTATCGCTTAATTTCCCTAGTATTGGTCCAAAAATAAATGAGAAAACAGCATTGACGGAAAGAATTATACCCATAAGGAAAATATTCATATCAAATGATTCAGCAATAAAAGGAGCCATGGGCAGTATCATAGAAAATCCAATTATATCAATAAAAACAGCTATCCATAACGGAGCCACTCTTGGATATTTAAAGACTTTACGGTTATTTGGTAGAGTATTATTTGACATAAATGTTTAAATTCGTTATTTTCAAGATAATCTTTTGTTAAAAATTCAAATTACTCATCTACTTTAAGATTTTAGATTATTTTTTATAAAAATAGTAACTATTATTAGAGAGCGCACCATATATTTTTTTAAATATCTTAATCAATTATATTATTATGGTAAACAATTTAGCCCCAAATCAAAATAATTCATTATTACAAGAAAAAGGAGAAAAAACAGTAGAACTTCCTGCTTTAGATTTTTTTAAAATAAATTTCCTCAGCTTTTTAATACCTCTATATGTATGTCTAGGTCTTTTTTTATTATTTGAATATGGTTTCATAAACTTATTTAAAATACCACTCATAACGCATTTGTTAATCTTACCAGCATTTTTTTTAGGCCTATACTATATATATTTGATAATATTGATTGAATTTGCAGCATTATGGGTTCGACTTTGGCATAAAAAATCACCTCTACAACAAGGTGTTTTTGCTAGGGTTCTTGATGATACCAACAGCCCTGAAGGAAAAATGATGAAATATTATCATAAACGAGGCTTCATTATCAAATATCCAATGTGGTTAACATCGAAATCTCCATTTCCTTGGCTCATTAACAGAACACTTCGAAGAATAGGTCATAATAAAATTGGAAAAAATGTAATTTATTGCGATGGTTATGTTGGATTAGAATTTACTGACTTAGGTGATAACGTGTTTATCTATCCTACGAGCGGTTTATCTAGTCACGCAGTTAATACCATTTTCGGTAAAATTACCATGATGGAAATTAAATTAGGAAGAAACACCACCTTATATCCCGGTAATATAGTTGGTCCAAACGCTGTAACTACAGAAAATAACGTCATTTTTCCAAATACGGTATTACATAAAAATTGGAGAGGAAAACCGGGCGAATTCTATTATCAAGGAAGCCCTGGGCGTCCTA
This sequence comes from uncultured archaeon, assembly GCA_964481225.1. Classification (GTDB taxonomy): domain Archaea; phylum Asgardarchaeota; class Lokiarchaeia; order Sigyniarchaeales; family SOKP01; genus Loki-b32. Next base: position 5,010 of record CAYZTE010000003.1, read on the forward strand.
TTGAAATTAAACATCTTGATATGAAAGTTTAAGTTGCGCGTTTTTTCGATTTACTTAATTTACTTAACGAGTAATAAAATCATTTTAATCTAAAATTAACTCTTAGGAAATTTTTTATGTTTTTGTAAGAACTCCCTATAAGTATTTAATTTATCCAATATAGAACCTGTTAATTCTAAGCTTTCAAATACTGGAACATTACGATTTAGTAGTTTCAATTTAAACTTGTATCGACTTTTATATTCTTCAAATCCCTCATTTATTTTGAGCATGACACAATACATTGGCTTAGTACAGACTCGTTTTGCCTTAGATATATATCTTATGAACTCTCGGTTAAGATCCATTTCTTTAAATCCCATTTCTTCCAATAAATCTTGAAATCCACCAAATCTCTCGGGATCTTTGATGAAAATGATTGAAGAAATGTTTGGATCTTTATCTAAAGCTAATATTGTTCGATAATATATGTGGGGTTGTAAGCCCATGCCTCCTAAATCGATTGGATTAGTAACATTTGTATTAACGTCTGGAATGAACCTTCTCATCTTAGTGATAGTTTTTTCTGTTAGATTTGGGATCTTTAGATTAAATTTTTCCAGAATATCTCCTGCTTCTATAATTGAGCCCCCTCCAATTCCAATCAACCCTACATTTCGAGAATCAGGTAAATGAGTTAATTTAAATGCGGATGCTAGTGCCGCAAGCTCGTTTGAACTATAAACCAAACTACAACCTGTTTGTTTTGCTACAGCTTCCCACATCTCATTACTCCCTGCCAACCCTCCTGTATGAGATAAAATTGCTTTTTTCATTGCCTCACCATAGCCTGATCTAAAAAGGATTATTGGTTTCCGATTTAGATTGCATTCTTTTGCCATTTCCATAAAGTCTCGTCCATATTTTGGAGATCTAAAATTTTCTAAATATAATCCAATGATATTAGTGTAATCATCATTCAAAAAATGCCTTAAAAAATCTGAAGGTGATAAATCTAATGCATTTCCTATTGAAATGAATTTTGAAATGTATACACCATATGAAACAGCTAGCTGAGCAATGTTCTGTGCGAGTCCACCAGATTGAAACACGCCACCAAAATTACCAGCTTTTTTTGATTGCTCGTAAGCGAAATAAAGTCCAGCTTTTGGATTATAGACACCAATACAATTTGGTCCAACAATTCTAATATTATATTTTTTCGCAACATTCAATGTTTCATGTTCAAGATTCTTATTTCCAACTTCACGAAATCCGGAAGAAAAAATTGTCACAAAGGGTGTGCCTTTTTGACCTATTTCTTCTAATAATTTTGGGCATAACCGTGCTGGAACTGCTAGTATAACATAATCTATAGTATGAGGAATTTCTAATATAGAGTTATATATTTTATATCCATATAATTCCTTTCCACTTAATCGAGGGTTAAATAAATATATTGGACCTCGAAACCTATTTTTCAAGCAGCGAACAAAAAATCCCCCTCCAGCAGGATTATGACTTGCTCCAATAATTCCTATAGCTCTTGGAAAAAATAGCTTCTCAAAATCGATATTAAATGATTCTCTTGAGATTGACATCTTATAAAGTATGACAAAGAGTAGTATTTTAAATTGAATAGTTAAGAATACCTAAAATAGTTTAATACTATTGTTTAAATAATAATCAAAAATTGAATTTATTAGAAAGCCAGTTAGAATGAAAAAGAAATGATTAAAAAGTTCAATCTCTTAAATTTAAAACTTTTTTTACTTTTAAAATATCATCAGATATTATTCCATCAACACCTAAATCAACAGCTTTTCTAATATCTTGATCTTCATTTACAGTCCAAACAATTACTTTAAGGTTATTCTCATGAGTAAAACTAACATAATTTTCATTTATAAACTTATAGTAAGGATGAATTGAATAAAAATCACTTTTTAATGCTTTTTCCGTTAATCTTTTTAGCATTCGAGATGATCGCATTTCAGAAGGAATTAACAAACCTAATTTTAATGTGGATTCTAACCTTTGCAGTTCTAACAATTCGGTAAACATGAATGAACTAATTATAGTAGAGTCAATTAGGTTGGCATTTCGAAAGATATCTACAATTTTTTCAGCAATACCTTTTGATTTGATTTCACAATTCAATCCAATTTTTCCTTTTACTATTTTTATTAATTCATTTAAAGTAGGAATTCTCTCACCTTCCCCGCAATCTAGCTGCTTAAGTTGTTTTAGAGTCATTTTCTCAATAATGCCATTATGCCCAGTTGTTCTAAAATCATTAGCATCATGCATTATAACGATTTCTCCATCTTTAGGTTGATGAACATCAAACTCAATGTAATCTGCCTTTAATTCTATTGCTTTTTCAAAAGCTTTTAATGTATTTTCAGGTGCAATGTTGCTAGCTCCTCTATGAGCAAATATTAATACATTCTCTTTAGTATTCATTTAATAGCAGATATTTCTTTATCCCCTAAATATATTGTATAGTTAATATAAGAATTAATTTGTTATTTTTTTGATCTCATCGAAGAAGATCTGGCGTTCTATCCAGATTTAGTAAGGTTTTATTGAAATTAATTTTGTTCAAATACTTATATATTCGATTAATTATCTATTTAATCAGAAATTTTATGGATTTTTTTAATAAATTCTTTTATGTGATCATCTAATTTGTCATAACTTTGTTAAGGGTAAAACTAAAGGTTTATATATCCGTATTACCATAACAATTCTTCAAATAATGCGTTAAATTTATAAATGGTATTTATTTTTAATATTTCTGAATAGATACAATAGATTAAAAAATAACCTACTAAACCGATAAGTTTAAAAATAGAAAAAAGCCAAATAAAGGTGTAATCTGGGAAATTATGAGATTTTGCGACAATTGCGGTAACATGTTGGTCCCAAAAAACGGTAAACTTTATTGCAAGGCTTGCGATGAGGAGTTTGATTTAGGAAAAAACCAAGAGGATTATAAAATACAAAAGAAAATAAAACACGATGAAAAAGAAGCTGCCCCGATTGTAATAAAAGAAGGGATTAGAAGTGATAGAATATCCGGGGAAGATCGCAAAGCCTATGAAGAATATTTTGGCAGCTCAGAAGCAGATTTTTAAATATTTCTTGAGGGATCTAATTAGACTACTTCTTCTTTTTTAGTTTGACCGATTTCTAACATCATTATTGAATGATTAAGATAATTTCTTAGATTAAATAAAATATTAAAAAATAGTTTAAATCTTTAAATTCATTTAGGAGTAAATAATGAATAACTGAAAAAATTTGAATAAATAATTATTCTTTTTAGAAACGATTGATCCCCATGTCTGAGGAAAAAAAGAAAAAATTGCGGCGTTTTGCTAGAGTTGTAGCGAAGCAAGTTGAACCTTTAAATGAAAATGAAAAATTTAAAGAAAGATTCAAGGATGTTGAGGTAAAAATTCTCTTGAATGCTAAGGATGGCAAATATGCTGCTCTGCTTGTCATAGATAAAGGAACGATACATGTTGAAGGTATAAAAAATCAACCAAAAAAGAACATAAAGAAAAAGGTTGTCGGTTGGGATGGTTTATTGCAGACTAACACCGCTATGTTCTTAGAACTTTTAGGAAGAGATAGCGTTTCAATGGGTAAGATGGTGCGTAAAATCCTGATTGGAAAAGTAAAGATAAGAGGTATAAAGAAAGTCTTGATTTTACTTCAATTGTTTGATTTATAATAGTTAATCAAAAACCAATACTAAGAATTATACAGAAACTTAAAACATCAAATTTTTAATTATTTTATTTATTTTAAAGGATGAGCTTATTTTTTTTACTTAAAAATATTGGCTAAAGAAGCCATTTTCTCTTTTAATATTTCTTGATTTTTTTCATCTTTTAATGATTGTAATATTACATTTTTATCTTTTTCCGATATTTCTTGGAAAATTCCTAAAAATTCTCTTAAGTATATTACTTTTTTAGTAGGATTTTTTTGTATTTTAGAAATGAAGCCATCAATTTTATGTTGAATCTCGTTAGGAACTGCCTTTACTTCATCCGGAGAAACTTTTTCCATTGATCCTGTTATCTCTTGCAACAATGCGTTATTTTCAATGATATTTCGAGAAATTTCTTTAAGCATCTCGTTTCTCGATAAAATTAGTAAGCTTGTAAGGTATTTCTCTATATCTAAGTTTTTTTTCTCTATTTCTTTGATCATGTTGAGAATCTTGTCTTTTTTACCTCTTTCCATATGATAATAAAGTTTTGTCTAAATTTTTAAATTTAACTGAAAATAATTGTTAATTAATAAGTGCTCGTGAAAATGAAAGATAAGTTAAAAAAATTCCAAGAATTCATTGACTATAAATTTAAGAATGAAGATCTATTAGAGCAAGCGTTAACCACGCCCCAATTAGCAAATATAATAGGAAAACCTAATTATGAGTTTTTAGAAACATTAGGAGATGCTGTAATTAAACTAATACTCATTTTGAAATTATATAGAAAAGGAATAAAAGATCCTGGAAGAATAACAAAAATTAAAGCATTATTAGAGAGCGATCAAGCATTAAATAAAGTTGCCAATGAAATTAACCTTGAAAATTTTATATTTAAAACAGAAAAACAGCCGATTAAAGGTACAAGGGTTTTAGCAGATGTGCTTGAAGCTATTTGTGGAGCATTATTTCTTGATTCAAAACATGACCTTGACTTAGTTGAAGAAAAAATGATCAATCCTTTCTTTAAGAATTTAAATTTCATCATTAAGAATTCAATAAAACAAGGCAAGAGCACATTATTAGAGTATTTACAAAAAAGGTTCAAAACTAATGTTTCTATTAGCCTTGAATATGAAAAAAGTGGCCTCGAACATGAACCAAATTGGATTGCAAAAAGTCCAAAAATTTTTGACAAAAATACTCAAGTTGAATTGATGAAATTGCCAATAACTCTAAAGTCTGGCAAATTTAGGAATATAAAAAACGCGGAAAAAGATCTCTACTTTAAAATTTTTGACTTCATAAAAACAAACGAAAAGTAAATCAAAATGGTTTTAAACGTCTCCATCTTTTTTATTTTTACCCTTTTATTGAAAAAGTTAAGAATCTCAAAGGTTCGAATAAATTAGAACCTTAACTTTTAAAACATTTACAGCATTCTCATATCCGTACAAGTATGATTATCTGAAAAAGTTTATTTTAGCATCCCGATATTATATAGTTAAAATATCAGTCAACCATTTATAAGAAAAATTTTAAAAAAAGAAGAAAACTTAAAAAAGAGCGAGGAGCACATGCCAAAAGAACCAGTATTTAAAAAAACTCCATTAATGGAGCAATATGAAGAAGAAACAGGTAAACTTGCAATTTGGAAGGGAGAACTTTCCAAAAATTATAAAAAGTGGAAAACAAAGAAAGAAAAAGAAGAGATCAAGAAAAAAAAGGTTGAAATTCTTTCTCAATCTCGAATAGAAAAGAAAAAGATGAAAAGAGAAATCAGAGAAGATAAAGTCGCGGGAAAGGATTATGAACATTTAATAGTTGTTGAAAACCTGCATAAAACATATCTTCTTGGAACGACAGCGGTTGCTGCTCTAAGAGGAGTGGACCTAACAATAGATACGGGAGATTTTATCGACATAATGGGTCCCTCTGGTTCTGGGAAAACGACACTTCTGAATTTGATTGGAGGGCTTGACACGCCGACGCGAGGGAAAATCTTCTTGGAAGGGCGCAACATAAGTATGTTAAGCGATAACGATTTAGCAAAAATAAGACGAGAGAGCATAGGGTTTGTGTTTCAATTCTATAACCTACTCCCTCAAATGACAGCAATGGAAAACGTTATGGTACCATTACATTTTTCAGGGAAATTGAGCCGTCGAGGAAAAAGAAAAAGAGCCATGGATCTCTTAAGATTAGTGGGATTAGATGAAAGAGCACATCACACGCCTTCAGAATTAAGTGGTGGAGAACAGCAAAGAGTTGCTATTGCAAGAGCTTTTGCAAATGATCCTGGTGTAGTTATTCTTGATGAAGTAACTGGTGACCTTGATAGTAAAACTGGATTAATGATTTTAAATCTTCTCCGAGATTTAAACAAACGAGGCGCAACTTTTGTGGCAGTAAGTCATGATGCTGCAGTTACAGAATTTGCGAATAGAGTTTTTCACATGAGAGATGGGAAGTTAACCCATGAAGGCAAGATTGCTGGTTTAAAAGAAACTGAAACAATGGAATTGAAAAGACGGCAAGAGGCTGAAATTAATAAAGAAAAATGTAAGAGTAAAATTTTCCAATATCTTTTTGCAAATCAAAATAAAACTGAAATGAGTGTTATCGATATTAAAAACAGCATCCCAAATTCAATAATAATGAATATACCTCAACACTTTATAGATATTTTGCAAGAACTAATAGAAGAAAATAATCTCTTCGCTAAAGTTGAAGGAAATCTTTTAATTTTACAATGAAAAATCTAAAATAACTGTTATATCAAAATTTAAGGATAACTTTAACAAATGACCCATTTTAAATTAATTCTTAAATATGCTTTTTTGGATTTAAAAAAGCAAAAAATAAGAACAATTTTTGCGATAGTAGGAGTATTGATTTCTATAGGGGTCCTAACAACAGTTTTATTCTTATCTGATTCAATATCTTCAAGTTACGTGGATTATCTAACAATTGAAGCTGGTAATCAGGATATGAGGATAATAGTTCGACACTACAACGACGAACCTCCTAATCGTAGTGATTATTTTAAGTATGACCCAATAATTGATACAATCAAAGACACAACAAACGCAATTGGAAATTTCATACCTAGAATGGAAGTATCCGGTAGCGTGAAAATTTCTGAAGGTTTTAATACCACTGATTTAACAGATGAAGTTGAATGGAGCACGATTTCTGCGATTAACTTTTCTTTAGAAAAAAGCATAAACTTTGGATCTTTTGTTGATCCAAATAATAATGAAGAGATCGATTTGGATGATCTCCCCTTGGATCATTGCGCGATTTATTATGGATTCAACAATATTATAAAATATTCTGAGAATGACACTATTGAGGTTAAAATGCAATTAATTCATGGAAATAAAACGCTCAATGTCGTTAAAAATTTGACAATTGATGCAATCTTTAATTTTAATCTAAAGTGGCCAAGTGTATATAAGGATAGAAATCTCATTGTTGTTAGTGTGAACACGCTCTATGAATATTTTGGCTATAATGATTTTAAAGGACGATGTAGTGAATTGTTATTAACATTTAAAGAAACAAATAAACTTTATGATATTAGGGATTTTAAAGGAACAGAGCTTAAAGTAAAAGAAATTGCTAATGATATTCAGTTGGCTATAGGGATTAAAAATTTTTATATAGATTTACCAAAACTCAGGGTGTTAGCCGGAGCCGAATTTCTAAGCGTTTTTTTGGTTATAGTTTTTATTTTCGTATCCATTGTAGCCATGCTCATTTCAGGGGTTTTGATTAATGGTATTTTGAAAACATCTGTTGAAGAGAGAATCAGAGAATTTGGAATATTCCGAACTTTAGGTGCAAATAAAAGATATAATTTAGCTATTGTTTTAATGCAAGGATTTTTATTATGTAATTTTGGGACAATAGCGGGAATATTAACGGCAGATGTGGTTACCAGATTTCTTATCATACCATTTGCAAATAGTGTGATCTCTCAAAGCACGATTGGTTTTACGGATTTAACGTTCTCTTTTACATGGTGGTCAATACTAATTTCATATATAATGGGTATTAGCGTAGGAATGATCGTAAGCATATCTCCTGCTATAAAAGTCATGCGTCTTCAATTAATTGAATCAATTCATCCCTATCGTCATGAAGATACGCTATATCATCTTCAGAAAAAATCATCAGTCAATTATAAATTAGTTTTAGTAGGTATAATTTTAGCTTTTAATGGTGGATTTATTTTTTATATAATACCAAGAATAATGGTTTCAAGTGATATGATGTTATTCGCAGGAACTTTAATAGCAATTTTACTTATTTTCAATATTGGATTAACTTTAGCAGGATTAGGGCTAATGCCATTGATTTTACGATTAGTAATAGAATTATTTAGGCCAATTTCGAGGCGACTTCATAATGTCATTAGAATATTTGTTTTTCGATATCAACGTAGAAATTCAAGCACGGTAATAATATTTGCATTATCATTTTCATTTGTTATTTTTACTTCTACTACAGTTAATACGTTATCAGGTCAAGTATCCGCAATGACGTTATTATCCTATGGATCAGACATAGTTATCGAAACTACGGGATGGAAAGAACCAGAAGAATATTACGAAGGGGATTTTGGTCTCTTTGGTTCCATGCCCAATGAAAGAATTACAGAAAAAAATTGGCAAAGCACACCAGAGCCGTCTGAAATGCAAATTCTTACTTCTGGTATTGATCCAAATAGAATAATGACTATTGAATTTGAAGAAAACTTATTAAATATTGAAGGAATTGAAAGAGTATCATCTGTATTGGCTAAACCTTATCAACTAACTCAAGTTTATTCAGAAGCTGAAAAAGAATTTATTACAGAAATTGGCGATTATGCTGGATTAAGTACATTAGAAATAACTTTAATTGGAATTGATGAAGAATATCTTTTTACTATTAAAAATAAATATATTGAAATGACAGCTGGAGGCATGAATAACGCATTTGATAACTTGTTCAATAATAATGGTTTCTATAGTTGCTTAATTTCAGAGGCAATTTCAGTTGAAATGTCTTTAAAATTTGGTGATAATATTCGTATTGTTATTCATCGAGGCGATGAGTTGGAAGTTTACCCATTCAGAATTGTTGGTATTGCTAAAAGCATGCCTGGATTTTCTGGAGAATTTAGTGCTTCTCGGATGGCCGCATCAGGAGGAGGTGTTTTAATTTCGCACGAAACTTATATTGAAATAATGGACATTCCTCCAGTTCCTTATTTGGATAGAATTTTTATAAAGCTCCGTGAAGATAAAATTTCATCAGCCCACCTTATAGAAAATGAAATTCACGAGCTTTATCGAGATGATTATAATTATGAAGCATTCAACCTCGCAAGAATGGTTGCACAGCAACAATCTGCTTTTTTTGTAATGGACACTCTTTTCACCCTTATTACAATGACTACAGTATTTATTTGTATTTTTGGATTGTTATCTTCATCCTATTCAACCATAATTGAAAGGAAAAAAGAGATTGGTATAGTAAGAACATTAGGCTTAAAAGGTAGAGATATAAACCGATTATTCATTATTGAGTCTCTCATAGTTATGATTAGTAGTGGAACAATAGGAATTATCATAGGTTGGTTATCATCTTGGCTTGTAACATCAAATTTGAGCACGCTAATCGGAATGCCAGATGTCATCCACGTGCCTTGGTTTAACATTATTTTAATTTTATCACTTTCTATAATAATGATTTTCATTGGGATGAAATTGCTCCTAAGAAAGGCCAGAAAAAAACAAATATCAGATATCTATAGAGAAACAATATAGGAGGTAAGTTGGTTTTGAAAAAGAAAACATTTATCATTTACATTATATTCGCATTTATGGTTTTTCTTGTACCATTAAATACAATTTTAATTCCCAATTTTGAGAGTTTCTATGAAGATAAAGATGATATGATGAATTATCAAGAAAGGGCTGATAGTAATTTAAAATCTTCAGATATTGCTGGTACAGATCTTTACGCAGAACAAATAAATGCTTATGTAGCAGGAAATAATTCTATCATTCAACAATCACTGTTTACGAATGATACAAATATTTTTTCCCAATTTGATACTACTGATCCTGCTTTTTACAAGTGTAATGTTCTCATTAGTGCTTCTAATGCCGTACAACCTGACATCTTTCCAAGTGTTTTAACTGAAAGTAACATTCCTAGCAATCATTTAATGGGCTTTAACAATTTTGTAGGTTTCCTTTACTACGATAAGGAAGTTGATTCTATTGATGCCCAATTAAGAGCTGAAAGGGCATTAGAAATCATCAAAAGAAAATTTGAGGTTGATCTTATGAAGTTAAATGTCTCAGAACCAAATTTCTTTCCTTTCGTAGGTAATTACCCAAACTGGGAAATTTTTCTTCACGAAATTACGTCTAATCTTCCAATGGATGGATATTGGAAAGCATTAGACATAGCAAGATTAACAGGTGAAGAATATTTAAAAAACCATCATTTATCTTCAACTTTTATGATTATCAATTCCCTAGATTTTTTTGAGGGTGATTTTGACATATCTACTGATCAGTTAAATTTTAACACTGAATCCATAGATCTCTCATTCTTGGAAAATTTAGAAATGGGAAATCTAATTGACCAATTCAATGAGATCATTGACAATTATGGTGAATTATTTAATGCTACAATTTCAGACGATGAATTAGAACAATTCATTGAGATATTAGGAGCATTTACTTTATCAAATGATTCCCATTATACCAGTTTAATGGTACAATATGAAGGTTTGAATGAAGGCATAAAAAAATTAGGAGGAAATCAATACAAGTTTAATCTATGGGATTCGTTAGGTTATGAAGGGGATCCTTTAACCCCAAGTGAAAAAATATATATAGCGTTAATAGGCGCATTTATGAGTGATATTGAAATAAATATTTTATGCACCGAGATTGTTGATGCAACACCAGTCAATTTTGAGTTTTATGATTATTTGTTAGAACAAATAGGTATGATTTTCTATCTTGCTGGAGGTGAATTTGATGTCGAAGCAATCAAGGATTATTCTTTTGAATTATTTTGGGTTGATGAAGATGGTTTTAAGCGGTCTTATGTTAAATTAGTAAACTTAAATGATCCATATGATATTGTTAATCTGCTCCAACAGCTAGGATTCCAAGGATTTTCTTATATTCCAACGGGCATAACAAATCCAATCGATCAATTTACTGTTATCTACAATATTTCTAATTCGGAACCAAATTTGATAATCCAAAAAGAGCTCGTGGGAGAAAATGCTTCATATGGAGCTTTTAGAGACTTTTCTTATTATATATCTGCAAAAAATGTAGGAAATATTACTGCTTGGGGAATTCCCACTCCAATTCCTTTAGAACTTAATGATTACATTTTACTACTTACTCTTGGTAATCAACCATTGGCTGATGAACTTCAAAATACAATATGGGAAATAGTGAGAATTGAATATCCAAATCAATATGATTCATTGGAAGATTTTTTTAACTTTGATGAAGATCCCCGCATCTTCTATTTTGATTCATTTGGAACTGGAGTTTTTGATACAATCTATCCAAATCTTCTAAATCTAACGAATTTATCACCTTATAATGAGGATATGGACAATATAATTGATATAATTATAACTGGATACCCACAATTAATAACCGCTTTAGTTGCGCTTGGACTTACGCCCAGCGAGCTGAAAGACATTTTCACTAATCGATATAGCATATGGAATGATGACAATTGGAAATTAGAACCTGGAAAAACAATATCTTATTATTTTCATAATGTTTCTATTGCCAATTTAGATTCGTTTACGCCATTTTATTCATTTAATTTCTCAATTGAAACTTCTCCGAAAACTCCTGAGATCATACATGGAACCGCTCTCTCGCCTCCAGAAATGGGTTTGAATAAAGATAATGAAAGTTGGATAATTGAATCCGTAGAAAAATTTTTAGAACAAAGAATTGAAATTAATTTCATTTTTAAGAATGAAACAAAAGTGGATTTAGTTAATAACACTTTAGAACGCGTCTCTATAATAATAAATTTTACTGCTCCCGAAAATTTAGATAATTTGGACTTTGAAATATTTAATTTTGATGTTGAAGAATTCCAAGATATGTATGCTAGTTTAACTTCAGTTGTAAATAATACGTGGACATTCTCGATTATCAATAATAATGATAGTTTAGATTGGTTATTCTACCCGCTTGATCAAGTAAATCATACAATTCTATTTAAAATTAGATGTGCTAATTCAGAAAAATTCAATATTTCAATAGATGACCTTGATGTTGAATTTTCTATAAGAGATATAAACACTAATGACGATTCAGGTTCTCGAGTTGTTTTTAGTACTCATACAGGTAATGTACAAATTGACAGGAGGTCCAACTCTGTACCTCTCAGTACTTACGATATGGCTTCGATCATAGCTACGTCTTACTTAACTAATTACAATTCTAAACAAGGTGAAATCAACACTTATACCATTGATTTTAAAAATATAGGTTCAAGAATAGCAGAAAATATTAGTATATCTTTAATTATACCTGGTATCATCAAGGATCTTAATAATTTCACGATTTCCAAAAGCAATTTAACGTATTATTTATCAAAACTCGCTCCTTCTGAAGAAAAAACGATAAACTTTTCCTTTTATACACCAAATTCGAGATCCATTGGAGATGTTTTACTATCTTATAATAACCCGCGAAATATTCAAGGAGGTAATTCCTCTAAGTTATCCACATTGATTAATGAAGTTTACGTCGCATCACCAGTAGATTATGAGTCAAGATTTCCTTTTGTTAGGATTGTCGAAGTTGGTTATTCTAACTCAAGCTTTACAATCCCTCCAGATATAAATGATATATTCAATTTAACAGTAATTATAAGAAGCGTTGGCCCAAGTGGATTAGCTATTCCAGATATCAATATTTCCATGAACGACCAATTTGGTGATTTAAGGAGAATTGACAAAAATGATTTGTACTTTACTAATATCGGATATAATGAATCCTTGGCATTCAATGTTACATTAAAAAAGAAAGAGTGGAAAGGATATTATTACCCATCAATTAATTTCATTGAGGGTTCAGAAGGTAAGACCATACAAATTTCGAATTCTTTATCAAAAATATTAGGAAAAATTAGCTTCTCATTGATAAAGAAGGTTGATAAAGATCAAGTAGAAGTTGGAGATGAGATAACTGTTACTATTGAAGTGGAGAACACTGGAACAATCAGTATTTCTGAAGTAATGATAAGTGATATGATAAGTTATTCCCAATCGGAATTCTCGTTAATAAAAGGAAAATTAGTAAACTTAATTCCTAGCTTAAACCCAGCTGAAAAGATCTCTTTTAATTATACGCTTAAAGCAAAAAAGCAGGCGCTTGCAAGTTTAAATCCAGCAAGTATTTCATATTATTATTTGATGAAAAGAGAAGAAAAATCAAACACTGTTAATGTTAAAATCAATACACCCAAAATAAATCAATTATATCGTATTTTTTTCCCTATCGGCTTAGTTGTCGTCATATCAGGATTATACATCTGGCAAATTAGAAAATATAAGAAAAAGAAGAATGAATTTCAAAGAACTGAAATGCATATTTTTAAACTTAGCTCGAGAGATTCGGTTTTAAAAATTGAACATACTTTAAGAGAACGATTAAACCAATTAAAAGAAGAGAGTGAAGGTTTAGATAAATAAGAATGGTAAATAAATTAAAAAAATTATTTAGGAGAGGAAATCAATGAAATTAAGAAAGCAGTTGAAAGTAATCTTAACTCTATTCAATGTACTGTTTTCATCTTCTATCTTAATTTTCAATAATTTTAATTCTTATGACTTTTCAATTGATAAATTCGATCCTAAGCTCAAGGAAAAAAATCTTAAAAATTCAAATACTTTTCAAGAGGAAATTATTGTCTTTTTTAACAGATCATCCTATAATAACACTGTTATTTCCCGATTTGAGTATTATGGCGGTACTATTAGAAAAGAATGGAACAACATGTTTAGTTCAACTTCAGGTTTTGGTGGAATAATCCCCACAGATGCAAATAAAACATTATTTCAAAATGATTTTCCAGGTGCTTTGATAGAAAATGATGAAATCTTAGAAACTCAGATGAATTTTGCGTCTATTCAAACAGGAGCTTTTAATTCAACTTGGTCTTTAAATGGGTATAAGGGTAATAGTAATTCTTCAATAGCAGTATTAGATACAGGAATAAATCCAAATCATGATTTTTTTCCTAATGGTTTTAATCCTTTAGATTTAAACGGAAATATTGTTGGGTGGCAAAACTTTATCGATGATTCTTCCATTTCTGATGATAATGGGCATGGGACTTTTGTATCATCAATAATTTCTGGAACCGGAACAACTCCTTATAATTCGAATAATCCTTCAACAGTAAAGTTGTATGGCAACTACTCCCACTTAGAATTATTTGAAGAATATTCTGCTCCTAAAAACTATACTTTTAAAATATTCTCTTTTAATGTTTCAAAACCCAATTCACAAATTCTTATTAATTCATCATGGAATTGGAATGTGGGTGGAATAGATGGATTTTGGTTCGAATTATTTTATAATGATACGTTAATCAAATATTCTCACAACGTCAATCCAAACGAATATTATATTATAAATCATACACTTATTCAAAATGAGGTTGGGATTTATGATTTATTCATAAAATATCACAAACAATTTCAAAGTAAGCCAGCTTTCTCGTTTAATACAACTGTTTCTTATTTCCCTGAGTTTTATGTCGAAAATTATAGCTATTTCACCGGGATCGCAAATGCTACTAAAATAGTAGCTTTTAAGATTTTAAATCAATCTGGTAAGGGTTATTCTTCTGATTTGATATCTGCATTAGCAAGTGTAATTCAAAACAGAAGCAAATATCATATAATTAGTGTTTGTTTAAGTATTGGAACTTTAGGTGAAGATGTAAAAGCTATAAACGCTGTAATCAATGAAGTCATAGAAAATGGAATCTTAGTTGTTATTGCTGCTGGAAATTCTGGTATTGAAGTGTCAGATGCATTAAATAGGCTAGCGAAAAATAAGAATGCAATTGTTGTTGGAGCAATAAACGATAAAGATCAAGTTACTTCTTATAGCAGTATTGGTACGACCGTGAAAAATATTATAAAACCAGATATTGTAGCTCCTGGTGGTAGCACATTACCTAACCATAGAACTATTGTTTCTGCAGGTCTTAAATCAGATGAAATCACATCATCTTACGGCACATCGATTTCTACAGCTATAGTATCGGCAGCAATAAATCTTTTGATCGAAGCAAGGTGGAACGGTTGGGATCAGTGGAAGAATTTGAATCTTACAAAATGGGTCAAAATTATTAAAACTATTTTATTGATGACAGCATCAGAAACTAATCTTGATAGGGAGGATGACCCATCCACATTAGAAGATGAAAGTGATTATTCACCAACATTCTCGTTAGCTCCTTTAACAACTGGTATTAAAGACATACACGAAGGCTATGGGAGAATAAATATTCAGGCTGCAATAGATGCTTTAACTAAAAAGATTGATGTAAATTCATCTATAAGCGATAACTTAATGAGTTCACGAGAAAATCCACTTGGAGCTCACGTATTTGCACGTCAAGTTTCCCTAACTGAAGATAAGCAGTATCTATTTAATTTATCTATAGCTAATGAAGATGCTGATTTTGATATGTTTTTATTTTCAAATGAATCAAATCAATATGGCGAACCAATATTATTGGAATCTTCAAGAAAATGGTATGGTGATTTCAATTATTTCTACTTTACGCCCAAAAAGAATCAAACTAACTGTATTGTTGTTGTAAAAGCAATTGATGGAAAAAGCTCATTCACTTTGAATCTCTCGACTGTTGAAAACAAATTGAAGCCAGAATTAGAGGTTCGTGAAATAAATTATGCGGGAGGATCCAAAAATACTACAATTATGGGCTTGCAAGAATTTACAGGTAATAATCCAAAAAAGAACTATAGTATCGATAGTTATAGGTTTTATATTGAATATCATGATAATGACACTTCAAATGTACCTCCACAAGAAGTATATGTATCAATTCTAGAGATTTCAAAGAATTACACTCTATACCAATTTTATCCTCCAGACATCACATACACGGATGGCGCCTTATTTGTAAGCAATTACATTCAATTTTCAAAACCTGGCGTGTATCATTATTTTTTTGTAGCCAGTGATGGAAAATTCCAAGCGAGATATCCTATCATTGGAACACTTAATATTACAATTGAATTCCCCACTGATAGCGTGCAATTTCCACATCATCATAGTTTTAACGATGGAATTGGCAATTGGACTTATACTGGAACAGGCTGGGATCTATTACAACAGTCAAATATCAACGATAATCGTTCAAGAATTTATGGGAATTCATGGAGTGCATTGTATTTTGGCACATATCACGACTATCCAATTAATTATACATATCAACCAATTAGAATAACTGAAGATCCTTTTCCCAATGGTTCTTTAACTAGTCCTTTATTTAATTTAACGCAACTTAATGAAAATAAAACTCAACCTTTTGCCAAGTTTGGGTTAAGAGTGAGTATTAATGCTGGAGATTTCATATATTTGCAGATAAATTTAAATTGGACGGGTTGGTTTACAATGAGAACTTATAATGATGAAGAGGAAGAGTGGTTTCTTGAGAAAATTAACCTTACTCAATATATTGGATATTTTGTTCAATTCAGGTTTGAAACATCTCTTGATGATACATTTGATCCTATAAATTATAAAGGATTAATTTTAGATTATTTTTCGCTCGAGAATTATACCAATAAAAATTCTCCTTTAATTATATTTGATTTAACTATGGATATTTCCTCTACGCAAGGCTCTAAATATCAAAAGTTTGTATTTTCTTGTGAGTATTATGACTTAGACAATAATTTTCCTCATTTTGTTTATTTAGAAATGGACGATAATAATTATACAATGTATAATATTTATGGTGATTGGAATGCAAGTTCTAATAGTGTTGGAGATAAAGGTATATTTTTTACTAGAGCCTTAACCTTAGAAGCAATCACTAATCAATCATTTAGATTTCATGTGTCAGATGGACAAAATTTAAACACGACTCAATGGTTTAATAAAAATAACTCTCTTGTTGAATTTATAAATCCCACTCCCCTAGAGTTTAACATTTTTAAAGACAATAAATTCATTGGATATAAGTTTTCAAATGCAACGTTATCTGATTATTATGTTACCGGAACTCCAACACCTAAAGAACTGACTTCTTGGTTTGGGGGAGATAATAGTTGGCACCCAGTGATACGTCTTGGGAAATACATTCTTTATGGAGGTTTAGGTCAAAGTTATGGAGGATTAACTCAAGGTTATGGAGTAAATTGGGATATGAAACTAATTACTCGTCCACTACACCTCAAAGGAGAATATGATATTTATCTCGAGTTTGATTATGAAATATCCCTACAAAATGAATTTTTTGAACCAGAAGATCAACTTGATAAATGTATAATATCAATATCAAAGGATTATGGTGATACGTGGAAGGTCATTAAAGAATATACTTATGATAGCGAAACTCTGTTTGGAAGAGAAAAATTCGATATTAGCCAATATTCAGGTGAGGATGTCATGATAATGTTTACCTTACATTCAAATGATAATGTAATAGGTTTAGGTTATGGTTGGCTATTATATAATATTTATGTTGGTTATGATAAGTCTACAGATTTTATTGCTCCGAAAATTAAATTAATTAATCCAAGAAATGGTACGACTGTAAAATCAATGATCATGATAGAAGCAAATATTACTGATAATGTAGAATTAGATATTTCTAGAATCTATATATATCTTAACAACAAAAGTGTTGACAGAAATAAACTTCAATTTGATGTTAATAATAGCTTACTAGAATTTAAATGGGAAACCACCAAATACAATGATGGAACATATGAATTAAAAATCGTTGCTTATGACAAGGAAGGAAATAAGGCAGAGACTTCCATAGTTGTGAAAGTGAATAACATGAAGTGGTGGAGAACGTGGGGACCATATATTATTTTATTTAGTGTTGTGGTTGGTGTCGGAATAATCATCTATATAATGTTTGAGAAGAAGGGAAAATTTTGGATTGCGAAAATTAGAAATGTTCGAGTAGAAAGAATAAGACTTAGAGATATTGATAAAGATCAGGTAATCAAGAGAATAGATCTAATTGAACAAGAAGAAGAATTGAAAAGACCATTGGCTTTATACTGTAAGTCTTGTAGATCTTGGTTCTGGGCTAAAGCTACGGATTTTGATATTATTTGCCCAGTATGTGAACACGACCAAATCTGGGTTGCTTACAAGTGCTCGAATTGCGGCAAATTTTATCTAAAAACCGAACCAAGAGAAAATTATTATTGTAAAAATAAAGGCTGTAAAGGAGTGAGGTTAATTAGAAGGGAAAAAGAAGAAATTCAGGATTTTTTGTCTCAAGAAGGCAAAATCTTAAGAAAATTTGAAAGGAAAAAGAAGAAATTTAGCATTTTAGACAAGTGAAAAAAGTATATTAATTAAAATAAGCTTATATTTGATGAGTAAAAAGCATGGATGTTCGAACTTTTCTGTATAAATTAAAGAAAAAAATAAATTTGCAATTCTTCAAGCATTCTTGGCTTGATTTCAAGCGGGATAAAGCAAAAGCCATATTTGGAATATCTGGAATTGCTATTTCATTATTTTTATTGACGGCTATTGGAATGTTGAATGATACCGTGAATTATAACTATTTATTATACGTAACTTCAACCACAGGAAAATCAGACATCATGATTACGAGCACCATTCAAACAGACATAACATTTGATCCTTTCTTTGATGAAGAATTAATAAATGATGAATTAAAGGATATTGATGGTGTAGAAGAATTATTCCCGCGCATAATGATGCTTGTAGAAGCATCTTCTTACAACATAAATACAAGTGGATTTTTAATTTTATATGGAATTGACTTTACAAAAGAAGCCACAAATGGTAATATAGGAGATTTAATAATAGTTGATGAGGAGGGTAAGGAAACAGGTGAAATTTACGAACAAGACCCTAATGATGGCGAATGCGTGATTCTTTGGAATGTTGCAGAAATATTAAACGTTTCTAAAGGAGATGTAATTCATCTAGAATATAATATCCATGAGTTAAATTTAACTGTGGTGGAAATTTGTGTTCAAGATCTTAAATTCATGCAATTTGAAAATGCTATAATTCTTGTAAATTTAAGTCAAGCCCAAACTTTTCTAAATAGGGAAGGATTAATTAATTTTATTGTTGGCACTATTAATAATCCTAAATCTATATATGATGCTAGCAATTTAGACAGAACAACACGAAGACTTCGAAAAATAGGTGCCAGAATTCAAGAAAGGTTGGACTTAAATGAATATACTGTAACTCTCCCAAAATTAGAAGAACTTGAAGAAGGAGAATTTTTATTAATAAGCGTAACCACTATTTTTTGGTTCATAATCATTATTTCAATGCTTATTACTGCAATTTTAATAAACAGTATACTTTCTACTTCAGCAGAAGAAAGAGTCAGAGAATTTGGGATAGTACGTGTAGTAGGAAGTAAAAAAATTTATCCGGTGAAAATGGTGCTTTTTGAAGGTTTGTTGATGGGATTAATAGGATCTATTATTGGAATGATATCTGGGGTTTTATTAATTCAACCAATTGCTCGAAGTTTGTTTCATCTTTACAATTTTCAATTTGAGTTTTCTGATGTGGATTGGGTAATTCAACCCCAAACAATTATCATTACGTTTACAATTGGAACCGCAGTTTCTCTAGGAGTAGCATTAATACCAGCTCTTAAAACAGCAAAAATGGATTTAATAAAATCCATTACTCCATTTCAGACTAAAGAGGAGGGATGGGAGATTAAAAAAGAGGGTAGTATGAATGTTAAAAGTTTTTTGATTGGGATAGCTATTGCTACGATAGGGATGATTGTTTTTATCTTACTGCCCAACATAATGGTTACTGGTGATTTTATGGCAATAACATCGCTATTCATAGGTTTACTTGCTGCTATCTTGATAGGTTTAGTTTTTGCATCAGTTGGTATTGTTCCATTAGTTCAAAAAATATTTTTAGGAATTGTTTCCCCAACAATAAGAAAGTACAAGAATATCATAAGCATATCTTTAAAACGATATAGGAGGCGTAATACGAGCACGGTTGTAATGTTTGCTATTAGTTTTTCCTTCATTTTCTTCATTACAAGTATAACAGAAATGGAATCTGAAAACATGGCACTTAATTTAACTTTTCAATATGGATCAGATTTAGTTTTAATGAACCAAGAATCAAATAATGAAGAAAATGCCCTAATTTTGGATATGGTTGATGAATTGAAAAGTTTACCTGGGATTGACGAGATAGCTATTTCACTCCATAATACATTTGATTTACAAGCTACGTTGGCAACTATATTGGAAATTACTGAAGGTCAAGTAGGTTATAGTGGAACTGAAACCGAAGAAATTATGATGGATATATTTCAATTCTTTGCTACTCAAGAAGAAACTAAATTTAGAATCACTGCAGGAGATTTAATGGATTTTGATGTAGTGAATGCTAGCTTTATAGGTATTGAGGAAGATTTCGTTGATCTAATTGATAATAATTTATTAATTTGGAAGAGTGATGGCAGTAATACTAAATATTCTTTCGATGAATTATTTACGCATAATAATACCTGCATCATCGCCAAATCAATTGCAAGTGTACTTGGTATTCAAGAAGTAGGTGAATATGTTCGAATTACTTTTTATGATCCCCAAAGAAAGACTCAAGGTAATGTTACACTATTTAGAGTTGTGGGAATTTCAGGAGGGATTCCTGGATTTTACAATTTCAGGAGCAATGAACAATCTGCATTTGGAGGTGGTGTAATGGTTTCATTAGATAATTACATGCGATTAATGAGGGTAAAAAATCCTGGAGAACCCAATATGATTGTTGATAAAGTTTTCATTAATTTGGTAGATAAGTCTGAAGAAAACATTAAAGAGACAAAAGAAGAAATTCGAAGGATGTATCAAGATAAGGATATCATAATTGATGATGCAATTTCAAAAATAAATTTCATAAAGGCTATGACGGAAAGACAAGGCTTCCTGATGGAACTGATTCTAACGTTTACAATCATGATTAGCATCTTTGGTCTTGTAAGTTCAATGTATGCAATAATGTTAGAACGGAAATTCGAAGTTGGGATATTGCGCTCAATGGGTTTGAAAACGAGAAACGTTCGAAATATGTTTTTAGTAGAAAGTCTAATAGTTTTACTATCTGCAGGTATCTTAGGAACAATTATTGGAACTTATACTGCTTATCTCATGGAAACCAATTTCGCCTTAATGACGGAAATGCCCGTCATTTTTGCCCTTCCCATGGATACCTTGCTCAGAGTATTCATAATTTCTATTTCAGTTGGAATTTTAGGAACTTACATAATTTTAATAAAATTAAGTCGCCAAACAATTATGGATGTGTTCCGAGAAACCTTTTAAAAAGTTAATATGAATCATCCATCACTGCCTTTTAACCTTAATTATCAATCATATCCCAAATTTGCCTTCTTTTCTAAATTTATGCTCGTTTTTCAATTAACAAATTTGGTTCTGTCTTTTTCTTTATATATATTTGATAATTATAAATATAAAATCAAACATAATGGTAAGATAGAATGGGAGATACCCACAATTATAGTTTCTTTGGACAAAACACCGGATTATTTCTACAAAGTTCCTCAAAAAATGAACCTTTTGTATTTTTTCGTTGTATTAAAAAGAGAGATGAGCGTTCTTGGGAAAAACCTTCAAGAAGGGAGGGAAAAACCATTAAAGTTGGTTTAGAAGAAATAATAATGCTTCTCCAAGTATTAGAACAAAAAATGAAATCTTGGTCCACAGTTCACCGATTTAAAGAAGAAAAGACACGAATATCCATTAAATGGGATGAAAATGAAGATAAGACATTATGGATACACATAGGAAACTACTCTAAAAAACTTAACTTCGCACAAGTGGAAATCTTAAAGCATTTATTAAAGCACATTTTTAAAGAAAAAATTGAATTTTCAACTACGTCAACGTTTCTAAAGGAAAGTAATGCTCAAAACATCACGAAGGAAATAAATCAAACTAAAGATTCCAGTCCTGAAAATTCTGAAACAGATGGTTTGATAGTAATAGAAGAATCAAGTATAGAAGGTAAAACAAAAGAAATGGAAGGTATAATCAAAAATGAGACAGAAAAAGCCTTTTTAATTGAATTTGCTCCAGGTAATGAGAAGTGGATTCCAAAGTCGACCATAAAATCCCAATATGGAATAAAAAATGGTAGTAAGCAAGCTTTTCTCATTGATGAGTGGATTTTAAAAAAAAATGAATTAGTAACTTAAAATAATTAACAAAGAAATGGGCTTTTACTTATCCATACTTAATTCCTTAAAAAATCTTCAATTTCATCTAATTTTCGTATATAAAACACTAAATTTTCGAGAAAAGTGAATTTTAGCAAAATTGAATGAGTATTTTTATAAAGTTAAATTAAATTAATACTAATTAATTCAATAATTGATAGACTCAAAAAAAATTCTCTTAAAGAGTTAAGGTTTTTTTCAAGATAAGAAGATGAATATATGGATTTTAGATAGTGATTCTGGTGTTAAACTATTATATAAATCATTTTTGAAAACGGATGCTGATGAAGACATTGTTTCTGGACTTTTAACAGCTTTTCACCAATTCTCAATGGTGGAATTCAAACAATCGTTAGATTCTATAGAAATGGGAGGTTTAAGATGGATTTATATATTAGAACCAAAGTATAACTTATTATTTGTCGCAGCTGACACTAAGATTATAAATACTGAGATTCTGAAAAGCAGGCTAAATGTTATAAAAAACGCATTCATTAAGGAATTTGAACCTACATGGGTAAAAAAAAAGTACAGTTGGGATGGAGATATTAACATATTTCTACCTTTTCTTGATGTTCTTGAAGATTATTATAATCAGTGGGGAGAAGTTGAATCTTTAACTCATGTAGCAGACTTCTTTGATATTTTAGGGGTAATTCAAAAGATTTTTATCATGTTAAGAAATGTAGTAGAAAATAGAATGTATAGCAAATCTAAAACAATGATATTGAATCGTATAGAAAAGTTTTATGATGATTTTAAAAACCAAGAACAATGTAAAAGTGAGCCTGAATTGAAGAATATTTCTTTCTCAAAAGAGGATTGGTTTAATATTGTTGATATCAACTTAATAAAATGCGATAAGGAACTGGTAATTAAGAATATCAGGGCGTTACTCACTCAAGTAATAAATATTCTAAGAGATATTAAAGGAGATAATCTATGTTTCAAATACTTCAGTGAGGAAAGGATATATGCTTACATTTTTAACAACTTAAAATTATTAAAAGATTTGAATTTAGATTCCTTTCTATTGGAGTTGTTCTTATTATTATAGTTTTAATACGTTTTTGATATAATCCTTAATTTCGAGCTATAGTTAATATTTAGCTTCCTTGTAGAAACCTAAAAAAATGAATATGAAGATGATCAAATCAATTGTTTCGGCGATAATTATAAAAATAGCTGATTCTCCTATTATATATTGTGCTAAAGGGCGTGAGATTTGAGAAATTAAGTAAGTCATAAAACTTATTGTTAGCATCAGTGTATCTACTTGCGAAAGTCGTTTATTTTTTCTTGCAAAATAAAAGAGCCAAACGATCGTTATCAATGAAGGGATCCCAACAATGGGATAAAATATGCTTAATACTCGAGGGTTAGGTGCTATAATCCCTGCTACAGTTTCAAAAATGAGAACAAGCAAGATAATTCGCAAGCTAACTTCATTTCGCATTTTCTCATTTGTGAGTTTTTTAAATCTCGGTCTTAATGAAAAAGAAAACAGAATCATTTCTGAGCTCAGGTAAATCATCGGTAAAAGATCAAGTATTAAGATGAAAAACCGCACTTTTAGCAATACTAAGACAATGGATTCTTCAAGTTGAAAGTAAATGAAATCATTGAATAAATCTAAAGCTTTTCCGAAAACCAATAATAAAAAGAATAGTCCAAATAAAAATGGTAAATCTGAGAAATAATGTTCTTCTTGCTTAAACCATTTAATAAAGGTATAAAATGCCATCCCTGACAGTATTAATATTCTTGATGATATAACAAAAACTACACCGAATGAACCTTCATGTGTTTTAAAAGATTCAATAATTGTTTGCCAATTTTGAGCATATAGAAAAACAATAGATAATACACCCAATACAATGCCTAATAATAGAACAAAGAGATACAAATTCTTCCTATTAAAAATATTCATGACATTATTTCTATTAAAACATTTTTAAAAGAAACTAAAAAATGATTTTTCAACTTAAAAATAAAATGCTTTAATTTCTTAAACATTTTTTTTTAGGAATGAAATCAATTTTTTCAATGCTTGTCCCCTGTGAGAAAAACTATTTTTTTCTTCCATTGAGAGCTCAGCAAAAGTTTTATCAGGAGTTTCATCTGGTATGAAAATAGGATCAAAACCAAATCCTCCAGTACCTCTTATTGTTTTTGAAACTTTTCCTTTCACATTGCCTTCGAATAAAAAAACTTCTTCTAATGGTTTAAAGTATAAAGCGATTATAGCTGAGAAATGAGCATTTGTAATATCATAATCATTAATTAGTTTCAATATTCCCTCATTACCGATTGTTTTTAACACGTAAGACGAGAAAGCCCCCGGAAATCCTTTAAGAGGGTCATCTACAAAAAAACCAGCATCTTCAATAAAAAAAGATCCATCTATTTTATCTTTTACACTATCTAATTTAAAAAGAGCAATATCTTTTATGCTATCTGCTTGAATTTCAATTGTTTCAATATCTATTTGTTTTAAATCATAATTCACATTCTCTTTCGTGAAAAGATCTAAAACTTCATTAAATTTATGAATGTTCCTAGTAACAAAATAAATTGTGCTTTCTTCCTTGTTCATAATTACTATAATCGCTTAAGTCTTATTTAGATATTCAAGTTTAAAAAAGACTTGGTACATTGTATTATATCCTTTCCAAAAGTTTATTTTGTATACTTATTTATTTAATTTATAGTTAATTCTAATAAGAACTTTAAAATATAAGAGAAATTAGTAAAAAATGGCGCGGATGCATTCAAGAAAGAAGGGAAAGAGTGGATCAACCCGCCCTGCACGGTTAGAAAAGCCAGTATGGATAGAACTTTCGCCTGATGAAGTTGAAAGCGAAGTGGTTAAATTAGCCAAGAGAGGATATTCAAAATCAATGATAGGTACTATAATGAGAGATTCTCGAGGCGTTCCATTAGTTAAAATAGTAACAGGTAAAAAAATAAACCAGATTCTCGAAGAAAATGATATTGAAGTACCCCTCCCTGAAGATCTTTCTAATTTAGTAAAAAAAGCTTTGATTATTAGAAAACACCTTGAAACAAATCATAAAGATTTAGAAACAAAAAAGGGTCTCAATAGAACTGAATCCAAGATTTATAGATTAATTAAATATTACAAAAAAAAGAAAATATTAGCCCCTGATTTTGTATATGATCCAGAAAAGATCAGAACACTAGTAGCCAGATAGAGTGATTAATAGTGAGCCAAAAAGCAAGAAAACGTAAAATTAAGAAACCAACTTTCAAGGATAAAAATTGGTACGAATGTTTCGCACCTAAAATTTTCGACCATAAGAGCTTAGGGGAGATCATTGGTTTTGAAAATAACGTCATAGGGCGCACTGTAGAAGTTTTATTGTTTGATTTTTCAGGCAAGTATTCAGATATAAGTTTGAAACTAAAGTTTAGAATTATAGATATTAATGCAGAAGCAAAAAAATGTAATACAATATTTTTAGGTCATCAATACACTAATGATTATATAAGATCTTTAATTGGAAGGGGAAGTTCAAAGATACAAACAATAATAAACCTAACTACAAAAGATGGTTATGGTTTTCGTCTTACAATAATATGCACTACCATTAAAAGAGCACGAAATTCTCAGATTATTCTGATTCGAAAAATCATGAGAGAAATATTAGGAGAGTTCGCAAAAGGCTTGAATCATGAGAAGTTTATTGCAGGAATAGTGTATGGAGAGTTTCAAAACCAAATTCAACGTGTCGCGAAAACTATATATCCACTTTCTAGTTCTGTAATCATTAAGAGCAAGCTTACTTCTCAACCAGAAGGAGGAGAGGATAAGGAAGTACCTGATGATCAATTTGAAATCGTTGAAGTTGACATTAAAAGATCTCGAAAGTCTGAAATAAAAAGATCTGAAAGAATTAACGTGAAGAAATTAGCTCAATCTAAGACTAGAAGAGCAACTAAAGAAAGTAAGAACCAAACAGAAAAAAATAAAGAGAAAGAATCAGAGGGCTCTCAGCCTGAATAAGATTTAATTTTTTTTTGTAACAAGTATAATAAAATCTTCCATAAATTGATCTAATTTTTGAGTAGAAGTAATATTTACTTATATGGAAACAATATTATTATTGGTTAAATTTATTTAATTTAAACTTTTAAAATTTGCATATTAAGATGATAAATTATGGGTGACCAAGAGGGTAACAGAAATAATCCGTATTCCTTTGATGATTACTTGTTTGTAAGAAATCATTTCGATTATTATAGCGACGATGAATTTTTTCAAGCTCTTGTTAAGAAATACATCCTGCAAGATGAATTTGAAAAAATTGATCGTGATCTCCATGCTCTTTCTAATTACGTTTCTTTTAGGTTCAGAGAGCTCGCTGATAAATCAAATGAGCTCGAAAATAGAATAAAGGTCACTAAAGTCAAGCATTATGATGCTCATAATCATCGGATTGATCGTATTGAGCGATGTTTAGAAACTGAAATTCTGGAACGTGAAATTTTTAGTCTTGGTCTTTATGACCCTGCTCGTAATACTCCATGGAGTAGATTTGTTAAAATGTTTTTACTTTATCAAAATGGTGAGGCAGGTGTCATGTGCCCAATCGCGTGTACACACGGTGCTGTAGAACTCATGCAAAAATATGAGAATGAATTGGAGCCAGAAGCTTTAGAGATCTTGAAATCAATTCGAGATGGTATAGATGGAGAATATAAACTAGGAGCTCAATTTGTTAGTGAAATCCAAGGTGGAAGCGATGTACCTTCTAATCTCGTAGAAGCTGTCTTCGAAGAGGAAATGGGACCAGATGGATATTCAAATGTCTGGCGCCTATATGGTCAAAAGTTTTTCTGCTCAGCAATGCAAGCAGATTGTGCAATCGTTACTGCAAAACCAAAAGGAGTCCCTTCAGCAACCAGAGTAGCTGCGTATGTTGTTCCTTTTTGGCTTCCTGGCAATAAAGAGCGCGAAATTAGAAATTCTTTCACGATAGATAGACTAAAACAGAAATTAGGAACTGCGGAATTACCTACTGCAGAAATTACTTATAATGGCGCAGTGGCATATCCTGTAGGACCTCTTGAAAAAGGTCTGGCAAATATCGTTGGAATTGTTCTTTCTTTATCAAGACTTCACGTAGCTTTTGGAATGGCAGCAGGTGCTTTACGTGTAGCAAGAGAAGCAATATTATATTCACAATTTAGAACCGCTTTTGGCATTCCTATTTCCTCATTTCCATTAATGATTAATCAAATAAATGATTTAGATCATTTTGCAAAAAGATCTGCTGCTGGAGCATTTAAAGTTTATTCAGAATACATTCATTTTGGAGAAGAACTAATCAGCGGTATAAGAGATTTAGAAAAAATTGATGATGTCAACGAACGCAAGCGCCGTTTCAGATTACGTGAATTAGTAATGCTACAAAAGATTGTTGTAGCTGATGAAGCTCCAGCAATGATACGGAAGGCGATTTCATTTTTTGGGGGTCATGGTATTATGGAAGACTTTCTATCTTTTCCACGATTTCATCGGGATTCAATGATAATGGAACTTTGGGAAGGACCGAGGAATGTACTCTTAACACAGATTCATCGAGATTTTCAAAGAGTAAAAGATTGGTATACCCCAGATGAATTTTGCCGTGATTTACTCAAAGGTGCTGATTCGGATTTGATAGAAAATTATGCTATAGAATTCAGCAAAATCATTTCTCATGATAGTCTTCTCAGAAATGATGACAAAACCTTGAAAATTTGTCGTGATTGGGAAAACTTCTCAAATAATCTAGTTATTGCATATCAAGAACAAGCCCTTGCTGAGATTAATTTTAAAGGTAAGCCATTGAAATTTTCAAGATTATTACGTAAATTTAAAGGCAGAGAAAAAGAAGCGTTAAGAAGTGAAGAAAAAGAAAAAGTTTCCATTGAAATTATAAAATAAGCTACATGACTTTAAATTCCGAAGAAATATTTAACTCTAAAACGGATTATCTTTTTTTTTAATATTCCCGTATTGATCTTGAAAATAAAGCGTATTTGGTGGTATATCTTCATTTACTAACAAATTTGCTGCTACAATGGAATTTTCGCCTATTTTTTTTCCACACATAATGCTTGCATTAATGCCAGTTTGAGAATTAGGGCCAATAATGGCTCCTAGCTTTTTTCGACCCGTGGCGAGCAATTTTCCCTCTATTTTCATCTTAATGCTTTTCTTGTCGAAACGTAAATTTGATAATATTGTTCCTGCCCCAAGATTGACATTTTCGCATATGATTGAATCACCAACGTAATTAAAATGTGGAATCGAGGTATTTGAAAAAACCATTGAATTCTTTACTTCACACATTCCTATGTGACAATTGTTTTCTATTGAAGTGTATGGTCGAATAAAAGCATTAGGTCCTATTACATTATTTTCACCTATATAACAAGGACCTTGGATATAAGACCCGGATTTGATAATAGTATTTTTTCCAATATATACATTCTCAGAGATTGAAGCATTATCTTCTACATCTCCATGTATTTGAGGTTCTTGTTTATCCAAAAGAAAACGATTTACTTCAAAAAGCTGCCACGGTAATCCTATATCGCTCCAATAATAATTTTTAATATTAAATCCAATAATCTTTCCTCCTAAGTCATTAATTAAGATTTCCATAGAATCCGTGAATTCATATTCCTTCCTACTTGATTTTTTAGTCTTTTCGATTGCTTTAAATATTAAAGGGTTAAAAATGTAAATGCCCGCATTTGCTAGATTTCCTAATTTTAAATCAGGTGATGGTTTTTCAGTAATTTTCTCTACTAAGCCGTTAGAATTTAACGTAATTATTCCATAATCTTGAGGATTGCTTACTTCTAATAAAGTTATTAGCCCTTCGTGTTTTGTTTCGGTAAATTTCTGTAATGCTTTTTTAAAAATTTCAGGATCAACCAATAAATCCCCATACATTAAGATAAATGGTTCTTCATTAATGAAGTCCTTGGCATAATTAGCCGCATGAGCCGTACCTAAATATTCCTCTTGACTAATGTATTCAATTTTAACATCAAGGTTGTCAGAATGTTTATCAAAATAATTTCTTATCGTCTCTTCTTTATAGCCAACTATTAACAAAACATGATTTATACCTGCTTGTTTTAAACCAAATATAGTATGCTCAAGAAGAGGTTTTCCAAGTAGAGGAATCATTGGTTTGGGTCTTAAAGATGTAATTGGTCGTAATCTCTTTCCTTCGCCCGCAGCTAATATTACTGCTTTCATGAGTAGGATTAGATATATTTTTTAATAATTTATTGGTCAAAATTGTTTACAACGTCATTAAGATATTGTTTTAAGTGTTTAAATGGTTTTAAATCTCCCGAAAATTCCACTCGAAAGATGTCATCCAAGGCTATTTTAGACTTAAGTTGTTTGAAAATTTCTTTCACTTGATAGAAATTTCCAGATGCAATGAAATCTAAAGAGTAGCCATTTATGGTTCCAAATAAAATGATTTTTATACCCTTCTTTTCATCAATGTCATTAATATGAATTTCTTTTATTTTTGTTTTTGCTCTAATTTGAGTATTCATGGAAATCGTTGCCAATTTAGCAGAAAGTTCTGAAGTAAATAATTCAACATTTTCAATTGTTTGTTCCTTCTCTAAATTTTTCAATAGATTAGTATCATATAAATGGGAGATAATTGGTAGACCTTGTGTAGATATTCCAGCATAAAGTATTGAATTTTTAATGTTATTTCCTTGTTCTTCAAAAATAAATTCATCTTCTAAGGGCTCTGTATATTTTTCTTTCAAATAGTTAGTAATTAATGTAAGAATTTCATTAAATGTTGGTTCTTCAGATGCAAGTTTTAATTGTGCTAGATTTTTGTAATAAACATATATTTTTCGATGAAATTCTGTTAATAATTTAAATGCTTCACTGGAACCAACATTAAAATTACCAACAATACAAAAGAATAAATTCTGGTTTCTTGCCGTGACTATGTGTTTAACAATTATTCTTTCTCTACCTATATTTTGATCTTTCAAACAGATTTTTTTCAAGCGCCAAGTATTTTTTGGATTAATGCTTCTTAATAGTTTTTCGACAAACAACACTATTTCAAAAGCATTGTATCTTTTTTCATCTGAACAATACAGAATCTCATCTTCTAAAATAATAGTAAAGCCCGATATCATAGAGATTACGGTAAGAAAGTAAAAGATCATTTAATAAGCAATTATTATTGTAAAAATTATTAAACATTTTAATTTTTTTTATTTCGCTAGAAAAAACTAGTTATTGTGTGTTCAAAAAATATTTACATTAGAAAACTTAAAACTTAATCTTATAAATTATATTAGAAATATTATGCTTGAAGAATTTGACATGCCTTATAGTAATGGAGTTACAGAATGAATGCTTCGAATTTAATAGAGAGAGAAAATTAATAAAGCTGCAGAATTACTTATAAATTCTAAGCATGCAATAGTGCTAACTGGAGCAGGCATCTCAACGGAATCTGGCATTCCGGATTTTAGAGGAGAAGGTGGAATTTGGGAAAAATATAAGCCAGAAATATATGGAAACATTCAAGCATCAATTCAATTTCTTGATTAGCTCATTCACCCAATTTTTTAAAGGATTCATCTTGACCATATTAAATCAACTAAAATATTTTCCAGTTTGTTAATATTAAGTACTTCAATTTCTCTTACTAGATTACCTGCTCTAATTTTAAAGAAGAATGTTAATCTATTCATTACAAATTTAATAAATATATAATGAATTTGTTAAATTAGGTAATTTAAATAATAAAAAAATAGTAATTAAAACAAAAAGCAAAAGTAGACATTATAATATACAAGATCTGTCATGTTGTATCAATTTTTGGTTCTGAAACTGCTCTTTTTTTAAAGATAATTCCTTTTTTCTTTAAAATATATGTTGTTACAAGAGCTATTGCTATAAGAGATGGAATTGTAGTTGCAATTATGATAATTAATAAATTATTATCTTGTGCATTATTATCATCACCATTTTCAACAGTTTCCACAAGAGTTAATAAGAAAATTTCTACATCATTATCCGTTATTTCTAACTCAGTACATTTAGATTCATTGTTGAAAGTCCATTCAACATCAATACTATTTGATATATTAATATAGCGAATTTTGTAAATTTGTTCATTAATAGAAATTTTAATCCCAAAATCAAATACATCCTGATTTACATAAAAATTTGTTAGACCAATATAGAAATCTTCTTGTAAGGTTGAGGGAATTAGCAATGGAATATTAAAAACTGTATCATATAGTAATGTTTCATTTAAAGAGCTATTAAAAGAAATGAACATCTCATTGTTTAATATTACATCTGTAGATTTATCTGAATTGTTGTATGTTTGAAAAATACAATCAATTTGGGATGTTTCTTTTCCATCTGTGCCCGTCCATGTGTCTATGCTTTTAATTTCTAAATCATAAGAAGAATTTACAGGGAGATAACCGTATGTAACATTACTTCTAGTTACATTCCAATTAAAACTATCTCCAACATTAAAATTCCATTCTATCTCATTTGAACTTTGATTCAAATTCAAAAATGTATTACAATATGGGATACTTTGTGCGAAAATCACAACAATTATGAAACTTAAACCCTTGATTTTAATTATCTTAGTTCATTTCCTTTTATTTTCTATATAAGTATTTCAATTCCGGTTTACGAGAAATAGACTTCATATAACTCAATGTAAATCTATTATTTAAATCTTTTTAAAAAAAATTTTATGAGTGCACGCTGAAAATTCTTGAAAGTGTCAAAAGAAGTGTTATGCGTGACCTGTTTACACAAGAACTTCCAAAACCACTCCATTGGATTTAAATCGGGGGTGTATGGCGGTAGAAAGAGAAGCTCAAGTTTTTCCTTGTTAACTTCCAAAAAGGGTTCTAACTCCTTAGAATGGTGCGCACGGGCATTGTCCAATATCAGGAGGATTTTCCCGGAGTTTATATATCTAGCAAGGAGTCCCTCTAAAAAGTGTTGGAAATGGGATGCCTTTAACGTGTCAGATAATGCCACGTGAACTTTTCCCGCCTGGGGCTCAACTGCACCAATGAGATGTTGTCGGTGCCGATCACCGTAGGTTAAGATTTCGGGTTGTTGCCCTTTCAGCGACCACATACGAGTGATGGACGGCGAAAACTGGACACTCGCCTCGTCTTGGAAAAGAACTACGCCATCTTCTCCGAGAGAATCCAGACTTTTTTAAAATCATTTAGGAATTCTTTTTGTTTCTCAATATCAGCCTTCGGAAACTTGTATCTCGGACGTTGGAGCGTAAATCCTAGCTCGTGAAGGAGTCTTTGCGCTTAGCGCACGCTTAATTCCACGCCAAATTTCTGTTTAATGTGATGCGACACACTCTTTCCTTCCCAGTTGCTAAATTCATACCCCAATTCACGAGGATGGGTTACCACATCCGTTTTTAACTTTTCTTTTTGTTCTTCAGAAAGGCTTGAGGGGCGCACTGGAGGTGTATTTGGAACGATGGCTTCTAATCCACCCTCATTAAACATCTTTACCAAAGTTTGTATCGTTCTACGAGATTTTTTTATGAGTTCTGCAACTATCGTGCAGTTCATAAACTCACGCATCAAAAAAAAAGCATGATATCGTTCTTTCAACTTAAAATATTTCTCTTTCTTATAGAGCTCGACCAGCTCATCGTGATCAGACGAGCTCCTTGTTATTTTAAGTTTTTCCATGAATCTAAGAGCAAAAAATAGTCTTATTTAAGGGTGTGATATCCAAGTGATATCCAGAAAAAGACAAGTAAAGCATGAGAAATTATTTATGTCGTTATAAATAAATTAATTATGAATGCATAAAAATTAAATTATCCAAACCTAACTATTTTATTAATCTAGTTTTACGTTATTTTAGAGATTTCCTAAAAGAGGAAAAAATCAACAAAAAAAAAAGTTAGTGTGGGATATAATATGGAAATCTTTCTAAAAAGAGCTGAAAAAGCTTTTATCGCTAAAATTGACGAAGAAAAGACATATAGATATTTTGCAGATATCAAACCTGCTTTAAAGCTAATTCCTAGCCAATTTAGTAGAGATTTGGGATCAGAAATCCCTAGACTTCTATTTAAAATTTCACAAACATTGAGTGATAAATCATCTGAAGCGACTGAAGGAATTTTGAAGCATATTTTAATCTTTACTCAAGTAATGAGGGAATTAACAGATAATAGTAGAACTGAAATCCATCAAGTTATAATGAAGCAAAGCCAAAATCAATACCGAAGTTTATTAGACTTACTGATAAAATTTGTCGAAAAAGCAGAAAAGGGAGAATTTTTAGAAAATGAAAGTAATTTTGAAAACATCCTTATACATGTATTAGGGGTAAAAACTCAAGTTACTGCATTTAAAGACACAGATTTATTTATAAAACGAGCTGAAAAACAATTTTTTGGAAAAATAGGACAAACAAAAGCAATTGAATTTTCTGAAAATATTATTCTTTTTTTAAAGGAAATTGATGATGAAATTCAAAACTATATGAGTTCAGAAATAGCTAAATACTTATTCAAATTCTCTCAAAACATTAATGATTTAGCACCTAAGACTTTAGAAAGTGTCTTAAGGCATATTTTACTATTCATAAAGGCAATTTCTGATTTAGGCGGAAAAACTATAGTCCTAATAAATCAAGATATAATAAGAAGAAGTAAGAAAAAATTAAGAGGATTATTTGATTTATTTAAAGCGTTTTTGGAAGAGGTAAGAAATGGAAATGAAATTAAATCAGAAGAAATTACTTTAGAAGATATTATTAACTATGTTTGTGGATTTGAAGAGGAATATATTCAATTTACCGATATAGGAGGTTTCCTAAAACGAGCTGAAAAAATATATGCTGAAAAAATTAGTAAAGAGAAGGCTAGCTCTTATACAGAAGATATCTTAAAGCTAATACCAGAGATCCCTGATATACATAGAACTTATATTGGATCTGATGTTGGAAAATTTTTGCTTACTTATTCAGAAAAAATAAAATTGATTAAACCAGAAGAGATCGAACGAATACTTTCAAGTACAATTTCTTTTTTATATTCAATTAAAGAATTAGACCATCTTAACCAAGAAGAAGTAAATAAAACGATACTTTTTCATTCAAATCAAAAGGCACGCAATTTACTTGAACTTTATAAATTATTTTTGGAAAAGTGTAAAGAAACCATATTTAAAGTGAAAGAACCAACTTTTAATGATATCCTTCTTCATGCTTTTGGATTACAAATAAGTCCTAAGACAATAAAAGAAGCACCTCCAATTCATAAATTAATGATAAATTCTCATAAAGAATTTCTTATAGCACGAGACCATGAAAAATGGGGATCTGCTATCTTCAAGGCAATCCCGAGATATCTTGAAATTCTGCAAAACAAACAAGGAGATAAAATTTTAAATGAGTTATGGGATATGACATTTCCTATGGACCATATTATACCTAAATTTCAAGATAAGCTAGCTCAATTACCGCGAACAGATGAAAAACCCTTTGTTTCTAAATTATTAAATTTATTATCTCAACAGATACTAATTGATGAGACTCTTGATCGCGCATTAACAGGATCAGTTGCATATATTATGCTTGCAAGAGTTTTTATTGAAATATTTAGTGGAAAAAACGCAACTATTCGTGCGCTTAAAATAAGAGACCATTTAGAAGAAAGAAGGAAAGCAAGTATAGAAAGGAAAAATGATATTGATTATAATATACAAAAAATACTTGAGGAGGATTTTAAAGCTATATATCGGAAATCATTTATCCTCAAAACAATTATGAGAATTGTTTCTAATAAAGAATATTTTATTAAAATAACTGATCTTATTGAAGAAGATTATCCTAAAGAACTTGTGGAAGTATATACATCTCAAAATGCAGTAAAAACTATTGGAAAAGATTATTTAGATTCATCTCTCTATGGTGAAATTGTAATTGCTCTTAAATTCTTTCTTAAACATCTTGATTATATAAAAAATTTTTATGATAATTTTATTCACGATTTTCTTACAATACCTCTTGATGCGAAAAGAAAATTAGAAATCTTAAAAGATTCTTTTATGGTTTTATTAGACTTAAGAGAAAATCTTGAACCAAATCAATTTTATTCTAAAAATGTGGAAATTGCTGAACATCAAGTCTATTTTTCTATAATAAAATATCTTTATGAGCCATTATTGGATATATTTAAAATAGTCTTTTCTTTTTTAGAACAGAAAGAAGAATCGTTTAAAATTGTATCTTTACCAAAGTATTTAAGTGATGAGAAATATGAAAATAATTTTAAACAGATTCAAGAGATTGAAAAAGAGATAAAAGAACATCTAAGCAAAGGTTTTAATCATGATTCGGATAAAATAAAATGGTTAAAAAACTCTCTTGAACATAGAAATGCAGATGTTTTAAATTTCCAATTAGTAAACAATCTTTTGATGAAAATTGAAGAAATTAAAGAGATGTTTCTTGTTAGAATGGAGTTTAGTAAGACTATGATTAATTTTTTAATAGAGCTTAAGAAAGTTCATCGAAATCTCCCTGCTGCTTTCTCTCTATTTATTGAAAATATAGATATGTTTGATAAAGAAATTGATAATTTTATAGAACAAATTAAAAATGTCCAGAATTTAGGATTTATATTACCTAGTGAATTTGAGACTCGAAAGAAAAGAGGGATTGAAGCAAAGCAACAATTATACGGATTAAAATCAAACCAGATTTTTATAGAACAAATTAAGGTTTTGCAAGAAATAAATCAAAAGAATATTTTATTTAATGGATTTAAAAATTGATATTTTTATTTCAACAAATATTTTTTATTATTTTTTATCTTTATTTTTAGGGAAATTGTTTAATAATAGATATGAAAATATAACCTCTACTTCTTATTGGTTTTAAATAAAAGTAATAGATAGAATATTGGAGTATTAAAAATAAGGTTTATTTTTATTGTTACTTAAATAAACTAATATGAGATTAGATTATGTTAAATAACAAAAATATTTAATTTCTTGAGTTTATAAGATAGTGTTTTTTTAAAAATTTTAATTTTCTGTTACTCAAATAAGAAGACGACATTATTTAGGACTTTTTCTTTTTCATTCCAATTTACTCATACTCGTTCAATCCTGACTTTTAACTTAATATTTTTATTTGGTGGTATAAATAATTCATAACATTATGTAGTGCCTAACTAACTAATCACATAATTGAGTTAACATCTTCTGAAAAGGTAATGATACCGATCTGCTTTTTATTAACAGTATATATAATTAAACTCATTCAATATCGATACTTAATTTAAAAGTTATTGATTGGATTACAATTAATTTTATCTTACAAAAATTATATTGATAATTCAGAGAAATAGATAGGAATGGATTTGAGTAAAAATCATTGACTATGAGTTGATACGAGATGAATACGACTTAAATATGAGTAGAAATTAAAAAACATAAAACGGGAATTAAAAAAATAACATTTCATTAGTGAATGCTTTCGAAATTTTTCCGACACTTTATATATTTACATCTGTTCTACCAGTTATTGATTTAAAAGTATTATATATAAAAAAAATAATTAATAGGATCGGGATCATTTATATATATGGACACCTCTCCTCTCTAAAATTTTTAACGACTCTGGGAGGGTTGTTAACTTGTTATCAACTAAACCAAGTGTATGGAGCGAGGTGAGGTTCCCTATGGACTCTGGGAGAATAGTTAAGTGATTGCTTCCTAACAATAGTGTTTTAAGCGATTTTAGGTTGCTTATAGACTCAGGGAGAGTTGTTAACTTATTATCTCTCAAATATAGTATTTGGAGCGATGTAAGCTTTGTTATGGGCTCTGGGAGAGTCGTTAACTTGTTATCATTAATACTAAGTGTTTCGAGCGATGTAAGCTTTGTTATGGACTCAGGGAGAGTTGTTAGCTTATTATCACTTAAACTAAGTGTTTGAAGCGAGGAGAGGTTCCCTATGGACTCAGGGAGAGTCGTTAACTGATTGCTTCCTAACAATAGTGTTTTAAGCGAATTAAGGTTGCCTATCGACTCTGGGAGCGCGGTTAACTGATTATTCACCAAACTAAAACCATTGAGCGAGGAGAGGTTCCCTATGGACTCTGGGAGAGTCGTTAACTGATTGTCTTTCAAATTAAGATATGTGAGTGATTTTAGGTTCGATATTGATTCTGGGAGAATTGATATACCACAATCATGTAGACCAATCCCTATAATTTGATTGTTTTCAACTGAAAAGCCCATCTTAGTATTCCTTTCGACTTTATTAACTACATTAAATTTTTTACCGCATTGATCTTCAAGCTCTTGAAGAAAATCCGCTTGAAATTGAGGGATTTGAACACCTTTAAAATTAATAATTTCCAAAATTTGATTTAGAATAATTTTTGAAATTTGATTTAAAATTTTAGGAAGATCTTCATGTTCCTCATACCAGATTACATTTATACCAAATCGTAAATAGGATATTTCTTTTAAATTATAATACATCCTTAAGAAATTTTCAACATATGATTCATTACCATATCCATCACTTATATCCCCCCCAAAAAAAATTTTTTTATCAATTCTTTTAAGAAAAACATAATGGGGTAAAATATTGGATTTATTTATTAGATATTGAAACCTTTTAACTCTTTTAAACAATAGACGACGTAAGTTTGGATCTTTTATCGAAAGGCCTATTAGTAAGCAATTATTATTTCCAAAGAATTTTAATTGAATTTTATTATTCCATAAGGAATTATATTCAAATAAAGTAAAATAACCAATTTCAGATAGAATGATTTTACTATCAGGATTTTCCAAAAAACCATGGACGTGAAAAATATTAAATCTATATTCATCTGGATTATTTTTATAGTCCTCATAAGAAATTTCATCAGATATAATTTTAACGGAATTATAATCACTTTTAATTTTTTCAAAAATAGTTTTATCGTAATCATAATTAATGATTTTGTTAATTCCAATACCACAAAGATTTGATAGAGTTTCAATTAATTCTGAATACACTATAGGTCTCTCATATAATTTTTGTTTTATAAGATCCTGGAATACTTCCTTAAAGTTATCCTTAAATATTTCCTCAATAGCAGACTGAATAAATTCTGCCTCAAATAAAGGATTATCTGACTCTTGCGTATGAATCCTTTTTGCAAAAAATTCTATACTAGCTGAATCTAAATCTGTTTTATAGCTCTCTACTACTTTAATCATTAGACCTTCTAAAAGTTTATTCCAATCAGGAAGATTAGCATTCATAGATACTCCTGCTCCTAAACATAAAACTAAATCTCTAGGATTTTTTTTTTTAATTTCCTTTAATAAACATTCTTGAATATTTCTCGATTCTATCTCTTCTTTTTTAGGATCTCCGCAATAAACTCTCTTGAATGCCATTTGTAAAAAAAACTTTGAATACATAGAAATATATTTGATATAATCTAATGTTTTAAAAAGAAATTGATTCAGATCCCAAACTTCAAATTTAGATCTATCATGCAATATTGAGATTAAATCTCCTAATTCGGATCTAAATTTTTCTTTCATTCCTTCTCTAGAATCCTCCTCTAAAAATATTAGATCAATTACTAATATGTTATCAACTTGATAGGAGTTAGGAAAGTCTAAGTAAAACTCGGGGTGAAAGTAGAAGGACTCAGGGCTTTTTATTAAAATAAGAGTTTGACCAAGAGAATCTAATAATCCCTCACATATTATTACAGATTTATCATGAAATTCAACCTTTTTATTATGGGAAACACAATAATAAAAAATAATTGTTTTAATTATATTTTCAAATATCATAGTAATATATATATAAATTTCCTTCTCTTTAAGACCGCTATGCATTTCTAAGAGAGTTTGATACCTCTGTTTAAAATCACTATCCTTTTCTAGGAGAGTTTCAAACATCCTTTTAAGATCATTATCCTTTTTCCAAAGAATTTCAAACCTCTCCTTAATATCTTTTATACCTTTTTTAAAAAGATCTCCATAAAACTTCCAATTTATGTTTTCTTCACTTATCTTTTTATCTGGCATTTTTCCAACTCTTATTTTATGTCAATATGAATTGTCATATAATTTGTAAATTATAATTATAAAAAGTTTTTGGGTCGAAAGTTAAAGCTGGGATAGAAATAGTATTGAAGAATAAAATGAGCAAGGGAAATATGTAGATTATTAAAATATAAAAATTAAATTTTAATCAAGTTTCAAAATTCTCTCACCTAAAATCTCAACTTTTTTTACCTATTCTTTACTTATTTCTACAGCTTTTTTTGCACGTTCCTTACAGTTGGAAACCAAGTTTCATCTAAAAGCTTGCCGACTAGCGGTGGCCTAATGGTCCATGAGGTGAGAGGATTATCTACTCATATGCCGTCCTGCCGTCATATTAATAGATATAAGATTATGAATGATCTTAAAGGATTGGAATTAAATCAAATAATAAAAGTGTTTAGAGATGAATTTATTCTACATGGATATAAATAAAGAATTTTTCGAGATAATTAAATACAGAAATTTCTCCCCTTTTGATTTACCTCTATTCTTTTATAGTAAGATTAATAAAATACTTTACCGAATTATTTGTTAAGTTTTCATCAATTGGGAATATAATTGAAATAATTAATCTTTTCAGGAAGGAAAGAATTTAGTAATTGAACCATTAAAATCTAATATTTCGAATAATCCCTTTCTTTCATCAATTAATTGAATATCTCTACTAATTTCCCCCCTAAACCAATTTGTTTTCTTCAATTCATTTGCGTATTTTTTTCTTTCAATCAATTGTTGCTTATATTTAAATTTAAAGATTAATTTCTATAGAAAAAATATCGCCACAAAGCTCCTGAGACTATTCCGGTTAATAATATCATTGCTGTATTATATATTCTCTTGAAGAATCTCATTAAACTGAATATTAGTAAAATTAATGATAATATCAAAAGAATTGAAATTCCTATAATTTTGTAAAAATTTTCTCCTAAAGATTAAAGAATAAAGCCAATGCTAATATTTTTCTTTATTTATAAAAAAGATATTATTACCATATGAAAAAATGTGAGATTTGTCAGAAAGAATATGAAGAAAATGCTATTATTCCTTTTCGATTAAAAATTAGTCCAAGATTAGGAAGAATAGGGGAGTCAATAGATTCTGATTATGTTAAACCAATAGACGTGAATGTTTGCGATCATTGTAAGGAAAGCAGAAAAGCAAAAATTATTAATAATTTTAAAAGCTTATTACCGTCAAAGTAATTTCATAGTAAAGAAGGTATGCCTCCTCATTATTAAATCGAAAGCAGAAATAACTATTTATAACGACGGAATTAAATTCGCAAAATTACATCGTGTTTTAATTTCTAATGATGGAAATTTAAATTTTTTTATAAATTTTATGAGCGCACGCTGAAACTTCTTGAAAGTGTCAAGGAAAGTGTTGTGCGTGACTTGTTTGCGTAAAAATTTCCAGAACCACTCCATTGGATTTAAATCGGGAGAATATGGAGGTAAAAAGAGAAGTTCGAGCCTGTCCTTGTCTGCATCCAAAAATGGCTCCAACTCCTTGGAATGGTACGCTCGAGCGTTGTCTAAGATTAAGAGGATTTTCCCTGAGTTCCTATACCTGGTAAGGAGTCCTTCTAAAAAGTGTTGGAAATGAAAACCTTTTAACGCGTCAGAAAAAGCCACGTGAACTTTTCCAGCAAGGGGTTCAACTGCACCTATTAGAGTTTGCCGTTGCCGACCGCCGTAGGTTAAGATTTCGGGCTGTTGCCCCTTCAACGACCACATACGAGTGATCGATGGTGAAAACTGAATGTTCGCCTCATCTTGGAAAAGAACTATGTCATTTTCTCCGAGAGAGTCCAGACTTTTTTAAAATCGTTTAAAAATTCCTTTTGTTTTTCAGGATCGGCTTTCGGAAAGGCATATCTTGGGTGTTGTAGCGTAAATCCTAT
The DNA here is from genome assembly GCA_964481225.1 of uncultured archaeon. GTDB lineage: Archaea > Asgardarchaeota > Lokiarchaeia > Sigyniarchaeales > SOKP01 > Loki-b32. Next base: position 46,359 of record CAYZTE010000003.1, read on the forward strand.
TTCATGAAGGAGTCTCTGTGCTTGGCGAACGCTTAATTCCACGTTAAATTTCTGTTTAATGTGGTGCGCCACACTCTTCCCTTCCCAGTCGCCTAATTCATACCCTAATTCACGAGGGTGCGTTAACACATCCGCTTTTAACGATTCTTTTTGTTCTTCAGAAAGGCTTGAGGGACGCCCTGGAGGTGAATTTGGTGCGATAGTTTCTAATCCTCCTTCATTAAAGACCTTTATCTAGGTTTGAATCGTTTTTAGAGATCTTTTTATCAGTTCTGCGACTATCGTGCAATTCACGAACTCGTGCATTAAAAATAAAGCGTGATATCCTTTTTCAGCTTAGGATTTTTTTCCTTTTTGTACAGCTCGACCAGTTCGTCATGATCAGGTGATTTCCTTGTTATTTGAAGTTTTTCCATGAATTTAAGGGCAAAGAAAATCCTTATTTAAGGGTGTGATATCCAGGTGATATGAAGGAAAAAGACTTAAAGCTTGTGTAATTATTTATATCGTTATAAATAAAATTCTAGATATTTTTTCTTCTTAGATTTATTTATTTACTTGAAGCATATTTCATATTTTTTGAGAAACTTTCTTTAAGACTTAAATAATAAATCATAATAAAAATTTAAAAAAGTGAAACGGTATTATTTAATTTTAAATTTTATTAGAATTATTACCCTTCAGAAGTTAAATATTAATCATCAACTTGAAAATGCATAGATTAAAACCTTCAAATAAAGAGAAAATAAGAAAAGCAGCTAAATTGCTTCTTAATTCAAAACATGCAATAGTGTTAACTGGAGCAGGAATTTCAACAGAATCTGGAATTCCAGATTTTAGAGGGGATGATGGCATTTGGAAGAAATACCCTATTGAAACATTTGGTACGTTGAAAAGTCTCCTCGCTGATCCGTCTAAATTTTGGAAAATGGCGCAGGAATTTGCTCCGACGCTGTTTAATG
>CAYZTE010000004.1:0-2462 GCA_964481225.1 uncultured archaeon
CTAAATCAAAAAAGAAATATATGAAATTTAAACATTTTATTTATAATTTCAAAAATATTATATGATTGGAAGTAGAAATAATAATTTGAATAGATACAGATTTTATGATTAATAAGTACCTATTTGAGTTTAAGCTTTTTTGATGGAGTGAATAAAATCAATGGATTTTGAATGGAGAGAAAAGTGGAAGGATAAGGAAATTACGGCTGATGAAGCAATAAAGAAAATCATTCCAGGTAATAGAGTTTTTGTAGACTCAGGGTGCTCGGAACCGCAATTATTAACTTCAGAATTAATTAAGCAATCAGATAAGTTAATAGATACTGAAATACTTCACTTCCTAACAATAGGCCCTGAAAAATATTTCAAGGATAAGGCTGAAGATCTATTTAGACATAATGCTTTTTTCATTGGGAAAACCCTTCGTGAGGAAATCAACAAGGGGCAAGCAGATTATACCCCCATATATACGAGTGAAATTCCCTCATTATTCGTAACAGGCCGAAAACATATTAATGTTGCTCTTATTCAGGTTTCTCCCCCTGATCCTTACGGATTTTGTTCTTTAGGAATTAATGTAGATATTGCAAAACCAATAGCACAATCTTCTTACGTGACCATTGCTGAAATTAATCCCCAAATGCCACGCACTTTAGGAAACAGTTTTATTCACATGAAAGAAATTGATCATTTTGTATTTAATGATACTCCATTATTAGAATTTCATTTTGATGAACCTGATGAGATAGCAGAAAGAATTGGAAAAAATCTAGTGAACTTAGTTGAGAATAAATCAACAATTCATATTGGGTTTGGCGATTTACCGAATATAGCTCTGAAATTTTTATTTGATAAAAAGGATTTAGGAATGCATTCGCATTATATTACAGACAATATTATTCCACTAATTGAAGAGGGTGTTTTAACTTGTAGAAAAAAGAATTTTCATCCAGAAAAAATAATTACCAGTTTTGCTTTAGGAACTAAAAAATTGTATGATTTTGTTGATAATAATCCTTACATTGAATTTTTTCCTTCAGAATACGTATGTAACCCTAGATATATTGGAAGGAATAAGAACATGGTTTCAATTAATTCTGCTCGTCAAATTGATCTGACTGGACAAGTAAATGCTGCTACGGAGGGTTATAGCTTTTATTCTGGATTAGGAGAAACTATAGATTTTATGAGGGGTGCTGCATTTTCAAAAAGAGGCAAACCCATTATCATAATGCCTTCAACATCTAGAGATGGTAAAAAATCTCGAATTGTGCCTCATTTAGATGAGGGAGCGGGGGTAATGTTATCTCGTGGGGATGTTTATTATGTGGTAACAGAATGGGGTGTAGCATATCTTCATGGTAAAACAATTCGAGAAAGAGTGCTTGAATTGATATGTGTAGCCCATCCAAAATTTAGGAATGAGTTATTAGATGACGCAAAAAAGTTAAATTATGTATATTCTGATCAACTCCTTCCTTGCGATGATGAAGGCAACATTTGCATATATCCCCATGAATATGAAACTTCATTTGTATCTAGAGATGGAGAAAAGTTCATTATTAGACCAGTTAAAACTACGGATGAGCCATTATTAAAAGATCTATATTATTCATTGACCGAGAGAGATAGGTACTTAAGATTCTTTGAAGTTAAGAAAGAATTCACTCATTCTAAAACACAGGCCGAAGTTAATATCGATTATGATACTATTTTTTCAATAGGTACTTTCATAGGAGAAATCGGAAAGGAAAAAATGATTGGTTGTGCAACTTATTATTTAAATCCAAAATTAAACATGGCAGAATATAGTTTTGTAGTTAGTGAAGATTATAGAGGAAAAGGTCTAGGATCATTTCTATATCAACATTTAATAATAATTGCAAAAGAAAAAGGAATAAAAGGATTTTATGGAAACATCCACATTCAAAATAAGGGAACCATTCGCATTATTCAAGGAGGTGGTTATACAAAAATCACTCCCCCTAAAGCAGGGGAAAAAGAATTATTTTATGAAGTCTTTTTTGATAAGGAAAATTACATTGATTAATTTACCCGTATTTTTATTTTTCTTCCTTAATTATTAACTTTGTTTATCTATGAGATTTAAACATACTGATTATCACGTTCATACAATTTGGAGCGCTGATGTTGCGGAATTTGGTCCAACATTTGAAGAGTATATACAAATTGCAGAATTGAATCAAATTAATATTTGTTTTCTTGAACATTTTGAGCTTTATTATATTGAAAGTGATAAAACATATCCTTTTTATGATGGGAAGATCGAAAAATATTTAGAAGAACTTGATCAACTAAAAGAAGTCTATGATTTTATTCTAAGTGGTTTAGAAGTTGAATATTACATAGATAGAGAAATTGCACTAAAAGAGTTCATGGATGACTACGGAAAAGATTTAGATTTTATCGCTGGGACTTTACATGAATGGGTTTTTAAATTT
>CAYZTE010000004.1:2562-40534 GCA_964481225.1 uncultured archaeon
CGGAAAAGATTTAGATTTTATCGCTGGGACTTTACATGAATGGGTTTTTAAATTTCCAATAACTACTCGAACTCAATTATTAAAATTGTTAAAAAAAAAGTCCATTAAAGATATCGTTAATGAATATTTTGCAATTAGCGAAAGGATGATTACCTCAAAAATCTTCAACAACCTCTGCCACATTGACACCATTTTTCGCTATATCAATAGTAATGATATAAATCCTCCCGTGGATTGCAATACTTCAGAAGATCGCGTATTAGATCTAGGACGTCTCTGTATAAAAAACAACATTAAAATAGAATACAACTTATCTGGACTTAAATTCCCGATAAGACGCACCTTTCCATCGTTGAACGTCATGACTCAATTAAAGAAAGAGGGAGCAGAATTTTTTGTGGGCTCCGATTCGCATTCTTTAAAATATTTTAAAAATCAAATTTCGAACGTAAAAGAAGCATACTCATATTTGAATTCAATTTAAAAGCGAAAAAACAATTTAATTATCATGGAAATTAAGGAATTTTCAAATAAAATAGATAGATGGGATCAAAGAATCATTTTAAAATATAATGGCTTAGGAGGCAAACCGCTAACATGTATTTTAAAGTTTATTTCTTTTTTTGGAAGAGAAACCATGTGGATTTCCTTAATTGCTTTCTATTTATTCATATGGTATGATCCTTTCCTATTCTCTTATATGGGAACTACGTTTTTATTTGGATTAGTTATTATTGCAGCAATTAAACAAATCGTTAAGAGATCAAGACCATTTGAAAGATTTGATGAAAATAAGCTCGTCGTTCTTGAACGAAAACCAGCTTCAAGAAGTTTTCCTTCTTGGCATTCTTATAACATTGTATCGCAAGGTCTTTTAGTTGGATTGTTCTTTTTAAGATCTCCATTAATCACCTCTTTAATCTTATTATTTGCAATAGTAGTTTCATTTTCAAGGATTCAATTAGGGGTACATTACCCTTCTGATGTGATATTCGGATTTTTTGTGGGTCTGATTGGATTTCTTTTATCAATTTACTTTTTTGCTCCAATAGCTTTAGTGATTATTACCCACTTTGAGCAGTTAATGATTCATGAAATCCAATATCGGCAGGTAAATTCAATACTATACAAAAATGTGTGGTATCTTCTTTTAGTTATAATTGTGTTTTGTGGAATTTTCTTAACTGCCATATATAAAATGATAAAAGATTATTTTAAAAAGACTAGTGTAAAAAATTAGAGCTCCAAGCTTTTTCTCTTGCCAAATAAATCTTTTAATTCTTTAAGAACCTGTAATCTTGCACTCTCTCCACTTCTAGCTTTGCTTTGGGTTGGATTTGAAATTTCAATAGGGAGGCCACTTTGAGCCGCCTGAAATGCTCCCGCTTCTAAGGCTCGGAGACGACTGTCTAAATCGTTAAGTTGGGTAGATATGCTCTCTGATAATCGAATAACTGCATTTAATGTTTCTTCTAAAGTCTTTCCAAGCCCCTCAACTTTTCTAACCGTTGGATCGGTAAGTGAATAGTGTGAACTCATGAGATTTTTAATATATTTTGCAAATTGAGGTTCACGAGAGATCATTGAGTAAATAGATGTCAAATAAATTTCAATATCAAATTCATAATCCTTGCTTTTTAAGATTTCGTTAAAATTATCCTTTAAAAACTCGACATTGAGTTGGATCTTAGGATCATTTTTTATATCAGGATCAAATTTATGGATAAAGATTAGGATATAGGGTTTTTCTTCTAATATGATTATTGAGTCAAGGATCTTGTCTAAATAATCGAGGGCATTATCAAATTTATCCGGATCCTGTACATCAATAACAAATAAAAGTAAATCTAATTCAATGAAATATTGTTCTGGATTCGCTAAATATCGCTCCCTATATTCCTCTTGTCCTCCAAGGTCCCAGATAAACAGGCTCAATTTTGAATCCCCGAATTTCATGCGGACGACACCTTTAGTTGGGTGTGTCGCAATCAAATCGCTAATTCCTAAACGTCCGCCAAATTTTGATAACGTAGCTGTTTTTCCTGCGTTATCAAGACCTGCAACTAAAACCTTTTGGCCTTTTACTTCGATTCCATCTTTTTCTTCTTTAGCACTAGCTATAAGTGAACTTATGGTAATTGTTTTCTTTAATTTTGCTTCAAGTGTGGGGTATTTGTTTTTGAGTTCTTCAATTTTAGCTTTTAAATTTTCAGCTAGTTCTATTGATTCATCTGATTCTTCGATTTCAATTATACTTTCAAAAGGATTTTCTTTATTTAATTGTGAAGCACCCCCAATATTAGAAATGTCAAGAAGTTGTTTGATTATTATTGATTCCTCCTTATCAATGAATTTAAAGGAGGATAGAGATAATTTTAAGACATCATCTATCGTTTTTAATTTATCTATTTTTGCAGATTTAAGGTCTAAAAATTTAGAGACTACTTTTATGAAACCTGAGATATCTGAGGACATTCCAATCATCAATTTTTCTTTATTATTAATAGGTTAATTTAACTTTTATTTATTATTTATTTATTAGACTTTTAAGATATTAATTAAAAAGATTAAGATTTAAATTTTAACAACTCAATTTTAAATAGAACAAACTTAAATATTTATTACATTATGTATCTCTTACTATAAATGAAAAATTCCATGTTTTTCCTTTAAACATTTTTATAATCATGCCAGCTCATTTTGAAGACGATGATTTCTTTGAAGAAAATGGAGAGGAAAGTGCCTCCTGTTGCGATAGTCCAAAAATTAGTGAAGAAGATGGATTTTATGTCTGCATGAATTGTGGATTTGTATATTCCAGAATTCTCGATGATAGTCCTCGCAGAGCCTTTACACAGGAAGAAATCCAAAAGCGAAAAAGCACTGAAAGAGTGTATAGCCCAATCGGACCAAGAACAATAATAAGAGGGTCAAGAGATGCGAGGGGAACTTTATTAAGTCCTAAGTATAAGTCAAAGTTTAACCGATTAGCGAAAATTCATAGATCCTTAACAACCAGTTATGAGAGGAATTTATGGATTGCATTACCAAACCTGCAACGCCTACAAAAAAGATTAGGAATACCAGATGCCGTAGCGGAAGATGCACTTAGAATTTATACTCAAACTGTGAAGAAAAAACTAACAATGGGTAGGAGTATTGATACGTTATTATCAGCTTCTATTTTTGCAGCCTTAAGAGTTCATGGGATACCAAGAACTGCTGAAGAAATAACAAAAGTTGCACAAATTCCAAAAAAGAAGGTCATTAAAAGCTATCGATTAATTTTAATGGAAATTTTACCAAAATTAAATTTGAAAGTCCAATTATTCACTCCAGTCCGTTATGTTGATAAATTCAATGAAGAATTAAACCTTTCAATGAAATGTCGAAACATTGCCGTTAAATTGATTGAAAAAGCTAATGAGAGCGGTTTTAATTCGGCTGGCAAAGATCCAAAAGGAATCGCAGCCGCTGCCATCTACATCGGATCAAAAATTTGTAATGAAAATCGAACCCAGAAGGAAATAAGCAAGCTTGCAAGGGTTACGGAAGTTACGCTTCGAATGCGCGTGAAAGATTTACAAAAATATGCGAATGTTGTTGATTAAAAAAAATTATTAAAAAACCAATTTGATCAAAAATTTTTAATTTTCAAAGATGAAAACTTTCAATTATTCTTCGGTTTCTATTAAAACTTTTTCTTCGTCAAATAAAGGCAATATTTCTAGCATTTCCTTAATTTTTGATAAGAACTTATCCAAACTATAAGATTTAACATCAATCAGGAACAGTATCACCATTACATAAAATGTATCTTTTACTAATTTTTTATTAACTCCTAGACTATTTAAGAAACTATTTATATTGTTTTTAATTAGTTTAAAAGATTCTCCTGCTTTCAATAGGGATAATCCGTGTAATAGAATGAGTAATGAACTCGTTCTTAAATCTTTTCTTTTAGATGTAGTTTGGGCTAATTCCAAATATTTGGAACCTGCCTCTTTAAATTTTTTTGATTTCACCAAGTCTAATATATTATTATAATATCTTTTTCTCATTGCTTTTCGTTTATTTAAGAATTCATCTTTTTCTCTCCGAATATCTCCCATTTTAGATTGAATTTTTCCGATTTGCTGATCCATTTCTATCCTTAATTTAGATAACTCCCCAATCTCTTTTCGAGATAATGTTTCTTTCACTTCTTCTTCTGGAGTTTCAATACTCTTAATTTTTTCAATTTCAGCTATTGGTTTAATAGTTTTTTCAGGAATTTTTTCTCTTATATATTCTTTTCCTAAATAATTGTAAAGAGTTTCTAATTCTTCTTCAAATAATGGAAGATATTCAAAATATGATAAAGCTTCCTTAAGTTTTGATTCGTCTTGAATTTTTTTCAAGCCAATGATATATTCAATTAAAGCAACTGGAAATGTTTCAGAAAATAATTTCCCTAAAACCGTTAATTCTTTTTTAATCTCATCTAATAATTTCTCAGCATCTTCAAACCGATGTTTTATTATGAATAATAAACTAGCTATTGCCAAACAAACACTTGCTAATTTGTACTTTTTTATTTTATTTAATTTTTTAATGTTTTTTTTGTATATTTCAACTGCTTTTTCATATTCTTGACTTTTTATTAGACTTAATGCATCGTTAAAATATGCTCTTTTTAAAGCTCTTCTTTCCTTCAATTCATTGTCTCTATCTAAGCGCGCTTCACTTCCTTTATTTTTAATAATTGATAATTTTTCTTTTAAGATCTCCCCTCTAAAAGATTCTTCAGCTCTTCTTGAAGCAAGGGCACTTTTTTCTGCTTCAAGTTTAGCAATTTTTTTATGAATTTCAGTTTTATATTCCTTTTTTTCAATCTTGTCATTGTACGCATGGGCAGAAGGTAAATCATCTAAATCTATGTAGATTTCGGCAATATTTTTATAGATTTTATTAAAAGTTATTTTAACCTTTTCTTCTTGTTCTAAATAGGATGATGAGATTTTTGATACTTTTTTCACCAAATCCTTTGCTTTCTTGATTCCAGAGAGGTCTTCTTCACTTTCCAAAATCCTAAGGGCTTCTTGTTTAATAGCTTTAATAAAAACTTTACTAATATCTTTGGATTCATCATATAACATTTGATTTCTAAAAATTCTAACAGAATTATCTAAAATCTTTGCATTCCTTTCATAGCTTTCTGATTCTTTAATTTCTTTTAAACTTTCTAAATAAATAGGAAAAATTCTGTTTAAGTATCTTTTTTTCATTATCTCAGATAATTCATCAAATATATCAAAAAATTTTTCATGTTTCTTACCTTCTAATAAAATATCAAGGGATTTTGTCAAGATTTGTGCTTTTATATCATCCTTGCCGATGTTTTCAAGATATTTTGCTTGATGCTTTAAATGATTTGCTGCTCCTATGTAATCATTCTCCTTTATGAATTCATTGGCCTCTTGAATTTTTTCAGAATTCATCTTTGCAATAATATCTAATTCAGCATCAACAAATTTATTTAAAATTTCTATACCCTTTCCAATATATTCCTCCATTTCTTTTTTTATTGATGCCTTATATCTATCCTCAATCTCAGAACTAAGTTTTGTTAAATCTTGCTTTAATATTCGTGAATTTAATTTATTAATTAAAACAGATGCTTTACTGAAATTGTTTTCTTCTAAAAAATTGTTAATTAATCTACTTAAAATCGAATCTAAGTCAGTTTTTTCTACTTTATAGGATTCCCACATGTTTTCAATTTCATCATAAGTCTTTTTAGCATCCTCATTATTCTTTTCCTCAACTTCGATTTTTATAATTCGAATCAGAATTTCAGTTAATTTTGAGGTTATTTTTTTTAATTCTTCAGGAAGAGCTTCTCTTTGATATCTATTCACTGCTCTATATAATTGTTCTCTTGCTGATTCAAATTTATTGTTATCAATTAAGAATTCTGCAGCAGCTCCAATCTTTTCTGAAATATCCTTCAGTATGGATAGAACTTCCTCAAGAGGTAAATTTTCAAGAATCCTAAATGCATTTTCAACTTTGCAAGCAGAGATCCATGAGTTTATTGCTAATTTAAATGCCTCATCAATGATTTTTTTTTCTAATATTTCAATACTGGCCCACTGGCCAGCTCTCTCATATTGCGCGGCAGCTGTTTCATACTCTTGTTTATTAAAGAAAAGATTAGCCTCTCTAATCATGGCGTCAGCATACAGCGTTTTAAAGTTAACCGACTTCCTTCTATCTATGTTTTCTAAAATTTTACTAGCTTCTAAATATAAATTGATTTTTGAAAAGAGATATGCTGCTTGCTCACTTATGATATAATATTCTTCTTTATTGTATATTTCCGCGATTAACGCAGCTTTTCTAATGGTTTGCGCCGCATAATAATAATTTTTATTATTAAAATATATATTAGCCATTTGTATAAATATGGGAAATCTCATCCAAGCATTTTCAATATTTAATGGGGTGTCTCCATTGATCATTGCAAGGCATAGTGATTGAAGTGCCTGATGAAACTCGTTAGGAGATAAATTTACAAAAGCTTCTAAATTGGGATAATTAACCCAGACATTTTCTAACAATTCATTGACCGATAAGGGAAGGATTCCATTTTGGTCATAAAAAACAATTATTATTGGAATATCACGTTTTACGGAAAAAATATCTGGAAGAACCATTTTCAATATTTCAAATTCATCTTGCTCTAGAGGATTTAGAAAATATATAATTCCATCTACTATTGGAATTATTTCGTCTAAATCCGCAGATTCACTAGTAATCACATCAATTTCTAAATCACAATTATCTTCAAGGACTCTCACTTCTTTGTACCATTCAAAATATGTCTTATTATCTTCCCCGGGTTCACCAAAAGCACTTGAAGCATAAAAATGAATGGTTTCAGGATTTCCAAGAATTAGAACTTTAAAAATATAGCGCATTTTGGACTAATAATTTTTTTTCAGTTTCTATTGTTTTATTAATCTTTTCTCATTTTTATTTTATTATTTATTACAAAATCATTTATGAGTTAAACACATAAAATTAATAGTATAAAACTTATGAAATTATTTTAAAAGAAAAGATTTCTTTTAATAATAATTAATTGAGATTGAGAATTTATATTTTTGTTTTGAACTAATCGGAGATTTAACATTGAATCACATAGAAAGAAATTATGATATTATTAAACAACGAATGATTCAGCAGATGGAAAATTCAATCGCATTAGGAAGAAAACTTATAGATACAGAATTAGATACAGGTATTTTGAACTTCATTATTAAACCAATTGTTAAATCGTTTTATGATTATTGGGCTCAAAATGAAGTTAGGGGTGCCACACCAAAACAAATCAAAATAACATTAGATGCGGCTCTAAAGTTGCTGAAATATGGGGATTCTGATGATGTTTTCAATAAAGTAGTTGATGAAAATTTTCCTAAATACCTTAAAGTAGATCAAACATATCGACAATGTAATAAAGAACATAAAAATTATGAAAAATTAAAACAAGTCGCAAGAGAAACGTTTATAAATTATTTAAAAGAAGTAGTGAAGCTTTTAGAAGTAAAAAATGATGTAGAAGATTATGGTGATTTATGCCGAGCTGCCTTTAAATCAAAAGAAATAGCTGAACAAAATTTGATGAAACAATTAGATTTTACAGACGAAGGCATTAAAATAGTTGAAACAGATCCTTCCATTCTTAAAATCCCCATAGGGAGAAAGATAATTCTAAAAGCTTTAAGGAGGGGCTTTGAACAAACTAAAAAAGAGTTTATAAAATCGTTAAATGAGACATATAATCAAAAATAATTAAATTCATAAAAGATTCTAACAAATATTCGCACATTTTGTTTTGGAGAAATTACCATGGATACTATCGAGAGAAACTATAAGATCTTAGAGAAAAGAATGATTGAACAAATGGATATTTCTCTTAATTATGGTAAATCATTAATCGAATCAGAGCTAGATACGGGAGTTTTAAATGTATTAGTCAAACCAATCGTAAAATCTTTTTATAAATACTGGTCTGATAAAGACGCTCGCGTTGGTACTCGAGAGCAGATAAAAGTCACTCTTGATTCTGCTAAAGAATTTCTAATAAATGGAGATGGTTCGAAAGAACAATTTGATAAAATTATTGATAAAAATTTTCCAGTATATTTAGAAAATGACCAAACAGATAGACAATGTAAGAAGGATCACCGTAACTATAAAAAATTAAAGGAAGTGACAAAAAATTGTTTTATAACTCAGGTTGAAGAGAGTGTCCTATTTTTAAAAGTTAATGAGGATATTAAAGATTATAGTGAACTATCAAGAGCAACATTTAAAACAAAAGAAAAGGCATATAAGGCTTTAAAACGGCAATTAGATTTTAATGAAGAGGGAATATCAATTGTAGAAAAAGATGATTCAATACTTAAAGTTCCTGTGGGTAAAAAGCTTATCTTAACCGTTTTAAGAAAGGGATTTGAACTTACAAAAGAAAGTTTACTTGAAGAACTTGATGAAATTTTTCATCAATAAGATATTAAGCTGAAATTTTAAAATATAAAGAGAGTTAGTAATTACCTTGAACGAAATTCCTCAAGAATTAGAGGGAAAAAATGATTTACGCTTAATTTTTTTAAACTTATTAATTAGTGCCTTTATTATTATATCTTATATCTATATTGCAGAAGCATTTGGTTCGATTTCATCGGTTTTTATAGAAAGTCAAGAATTTTTTGTACGATTTGGCATCACTCTATTAATATTTACTTTCTTGTCAGTTTTAGCAGGATCACTACACGGTTTAATCGATGGATTCCTAGCTGAACTGCTTTATCAGTTAGCATATTATCATGAGATTTATTTTGAATGGTGCTTAATTGTCGCAATTTTAGGATTCCTGTTTGGGATATATAAATATAAACCCTTGAAATACCATGAAGGAAAGAAGGTTTGTTATACTTTCTTAACCTTATTAATTAATTCTCTAATCATAATGAGCATAATCATTGTGTTTCAAATTCTATTTTATCCCGGTCAATTTAAGACCGAAGTTATTTTTGTCAATTTTGGATTAAAGTTCTTTATTCAAGCAACTCTCTCGATTATCTTCATAGTTCCAATAGTTCTAATCATCTATGATAAAATTTTTGCCTCGGAAGAAAAAGATCTATATTACATGTTATTAACTCATCATCCTGTATCAGCAAGTGATCACACGTTTTACTTTAAATTTGGGAGAACAAGAATCTATTTTTGCTCAAGGTGTTCTGGAGTAATAATTGGGGGATTAATTGGAATGTTTATGACACACATGATTGAAAAAAGTTATAATGTCGAATTTAGTCCTGAAATTGCGCTACTTTTGTGCATGATCTTACCCATCCCTGGCATAATCGATTGGGGTACTCAAAGGTTACTATTGAGAAAAAGTACTACGGAATCAAGATTATTCACCGGATTTATTATAGGTGCTGCGCTTCATCTAACGGCATTCACGTACAAGTACTATTTTTTTACCATGCTAATTATAACAATATATTTTATTGTGTTTTTCACGCTTGTTTATTTTGGTTATAAAAAGGAAATGAAATTATTGAAAAAAGATTTAAAAAGATTTTCCCCTGACGAACAAGACGATTATTGAAAAATGAGCTCAAATTTAAAAAAATGGATAATATAATTTTCATACATGGACTTGAAAGTTCAGGTAAAGGCTTTAAAGGTCGATTTTTTCGTAAATTATTTCCCGAGTGCCTTACACCCAATTTCGAAAAATATGATGAAAAAGGATCTGTCCACGATTTATTAAAGAAAAGAATGGCACAATTATCAAAACTTTTAGAAAAGAAAGAACCTTGGGTAATAATTGGTTCAAGTTTTGGAGGATTAATGGCTTCAGTTTATACCTGTAAGTTCCCAACGAAGGTAGCTCGCTTGATTTTACTTGCCCCATTTCTGGTGACTCCAGAACTAGTCCCTGAAAAATATTCTCCTGTTGATGTACCTGTAATAATTTTTCATGGGAAAAATGATAAAGTCGTTCCACCAAAACCTTCTCACGTTCGGGCAGAGAAACTTTTCACCAATCTTACTTATAAAATTGTGGATGACGATCATCTCCTCCATAAAACCGTTAAAACAGTAAATTGGAAAGAATTAATTCTTGCTTCTTAATATCGACTAATAATTTGCCTTATATTGATATGAAACCTAGTTTTTAAAATCAAAACTTTGAGTACACCACAAAAATTGGACTCCATTTTTTTTAATACCTACTAGTAACTTCATTTAATTAGTCAAAATTATTGTCTTAAGAAATTTGGATCTAGTTAACAAAAAAAATTAAAATAAGGAACCAAAAACATAATTGTAAAGGTGTAGTTAAAAAAAATGTCAAAACGAATATATGCTTGCCGGGATTGCGGTTTTGTTTTCCCGAGAGATTTGTTTAATTTAATAGAACAAAATATTCAAGTTTATTGTGAAAGATGTGGCTCTCCATTCATTTTGGAGGGGGTGAAATTTAGACCTGCCCCCACTCCACATGTAAGGAAACTGAGACCATTATATCCAATTTCTGAAAAAAAATTTTCTTATTTAGAGAAAGCTATCCAAATTTTAAATAAAATTTCTTTCATCCCTATATTTCTATTTACCGTAATAACTTTAGGACTGATTTCTGAGATTACCCTATATCCCGATAATTGGCTAGATATTCTCATAAACCGCTCTTTATTTGGGTTGATTGGGCTAATACTCATTGTATATGATAGAGTTTATATTGCACCTCAAGTAAAAGAAAAAAAATATAATGCGATATTTGTTGATTCACTCTGTTGGGGTATATTAGGTTGCATATTATATGGTACTGGAGTTATAATTTTAATAAAAGGAGCGTTAATAACATGCTATGTAATCCTTAATCCCGAGAATAAAGAGTTAAAGATTTATGATTTCGGATTACTTGTAAAGAATTCATTAAATGAATTTTCAGCTAAAGCAGGCTTTTTAATAATTTTATATGGAATATTAGGGGCTTATTTAAATAGAATTTATCTAGTTACCATTGATACGAAGGTAATTTTATTCGAATCCATCTTACCATTTCAAATACCGCTCGTTTTAATAATCTACATTGTTTTAATGTCAATTGCCTTAGTAGCTATCCTAATAGATAATTTCTTAACAAGTAAGATTAGAGAAAAGAAGGAATTTGAATTAAATGATGCTATAAAATTATTTGTCCTAGGAATTCTCGGTATATTATTTTGTGCTGCAGGAATATTTATCTTATTAAAAGGAATTCTAATACTTATCCTTTTTCTTGGTAAACCTTCGAAACCTAAACAAATTGTTAGTGAAAAAAAAAGACCGGAGTTTTATCCTACACCACGATTACCACCAAAACAACAGGATAGAGTCTTTCCTGAGGAAAAGGTCATAATAAGAGAACCTATTAAACCTGTTGTGAGTGAAGCGCCCCCTCCAGCCCTACCTGTAGAGAAAGTAGTACCAGCTGACCGCAAAGAAGAATTAAAGAAAGATTTGGAACCTATTGAAATACAAGAAGCCAAAAAAGAAAAGCCTGAAAAGAAGAGAAAAAAAGAGGAATTAGAATTAAGATTACATGAATCTCTTTTACCAATAAAAAATGAAAAAGATAAGAAATTAGTCAAAGAGTATTTTTCAAAAATCTTTGCCGTGCTCTCTAAAGACTTAAGAAAGCAAATAATAGATTTAAAAATTTCTAAAAAGGAGAAAAAAGAGCTTTTGCAAGAACTCGCATTTCTAACAAAAGAAGAACAGGCCAAATATGTTGAAGCATTAGTGAGCTTATATCAAGAAATACCTCGTAAATTAATAGAAAAAATCCGTAAGCTCCCAAATGTTAAACCTAAGCATTATGATAAAATTGTAGACCAATTAAAATATTTGGATGCTGAAGAGCAGATAAAATTTGTGCAATTCTTAGAGGAAAACGCCTAAAAAATGTCATTAGAAAAGAGAAGAGAAACTAAAAGGCCAAAGGAGAAAGAGAAATTACATGAAAGTTCATTTAGGCGTTTAGATTTTAAACCATTGAAAGAAGTAGAGGAATTAAAAGAAGTTGAACCAATAGAAGAACAGATTGTCGAAGAATTAACCGAGGTTGAAAAAGATGTACTAGAAATCGCTAAGGATATTTTAAAATTAAAGCGGTATGAAGCTGAATTTGAGATTGAATCTGAGAGTCAAATACAAAAGTATCCTATAATCGAAAAATTATACGCTAAATGCATTGCTAAGTTATCCTATAAGAAAGGATACAGTAAGGAAGAGATATTTCTTGCAATTCGAAGCTTAGAAGAAAAAACTTGGATCGTAACTAACGAGAGACGCACTAAATTAGAAATATTAACTAACGAGAAACTCATGAAAATATCATATTTTATTAAAAAAAATCCCGGAATCCACGCCAGGGATGATAAAATTGAAAAAGAGTTGAAAATCACCAGAACACCCTTTTTAAAACATGTAATGACGCTTGAAAGATTTGATCTCATAAGATCGAAAAAAATTGGTAAAACTCTTCATTATTTCTTATCCGAAGTTCCTGAAGATTATGATAAATATAAAATAATCTTTTTAAATCCCTTGAACCCTAAAATTTTAGAGGAAATGTTTAAAGAAGAAACAATTACCGTGTCAAAAATAGGGGAAAGTCTTGGAATCTATTCTGGCACTATTTTATATCATGTTAAAAAGCTTAAAGAACTCAATTTAGTGAGATCTGCCAAAAACCAATCTGGAAAAAAAGTATTTCTCGTAAATTTTGAGTTATTAAAAAAATATAATGAATTTTTTAAAGAACCTGATTTTACAACGCTTTTAAAAGGACTTTAAAAAGATTAGAGATCCTTTTCAGAATTTAATTTTATTAGAGATTGTATTTAATTTTAGGCAAAGAGTTAATTAAGATTTTTATCGCATTGTTAATTCCATTCTCCATATCAGGATGAATCTCATTTGAATTAAGTAAATCATACTTTGGATGACCCGGTAAGTCTGATACGGAAAGAATGGAAGCAACTTTTAGGTTGTACAACTTGCCTAATAAAAATAGAATTGATGATTCCATATCAATAGCCTGGACATTTATGGTTTGTAATGCTCTTATAAAATCTAATGTTTCGCAAAATAAAGCGTCAATCGTCCAGATGTTGCCCTCATTAACTCTATTTGGTAAGAGAGATTTCCCCTTATCTAATAAAATATCCCTTAAGAGATTATTAGCTTGAGAAATGAATATTGTTTGGTTGCCTGTTAAAAGATTTTGAAATCTACTCATTGGATTGGGAATTGATTCTAATTCATTTATCAACGAAGGATTTTCCCTTAAGTATTGAGGACTTGTACCCTCATCACAGAATGCTTTTTCTGGGATTAAAATGTCTCCTACTGTAACTGGATAATTAACGTTTACAATACCTCCGCATACATCTATCCTAACAATAGCTTTTGTTTTGCATCTCTTTAAACACTCGACAGTCATAGCACAGTTTGGAGCTCCCATTAAAGAGCGAATAACACTTACTTTCACGTTATTCAACTCTCCATTATACACTCTGCCATAAATCCTTTTATTCTGAAGTTTTTTTAAAATTTTTTGCATTACTATTTTTACTGCCGGAAGGATTACAATCTCATTGATATTTGAAGGACTTGTTTCTAAAATCATCCTTACTATTTTCTCGTCTACACTGATAAATTTTAATCCAAGATTTAACAGCTCACTTTTTATTCTATTTAACATTTTGAACCATCTTACATTTATTCTAATTAGCCAATTAAACCATTTTAGTTATATTTTAAAAGTACTATACTAATTATTGATGAACTTATAATTTTTAAGAATATTATTTAATATCTTAATAAAATACATATATTTATATAAATTAATGAGTATTTCGAGTTCTAAGTGGAGTTCTGATGAAAAATAGATTCATCATTGATAATAAGATCACGAATGAATTCGTTGAAACATATACAAAAACAACTTATAGAATTATTGGAAAAAACAAGCATTCTTCCATCAAACCGTGTCATTGGCTGGAACAAAAATTGATGACGGGAAGAGATAATCGTAACTGTTATAAGGGAGTTTTTGGAATACAAAGCCACAAGTGTTTACAAAATACTCCTTCATTACCGTTTTGTAATCACCAATGTGCATTTTGTTGGCGGGATATCGAAACTGGTTCTCTTGGAAGTGAGTTTATAGTTAAACCAGATGAGCCTGAGTATTTAATAGATGAAATGGTACGCCATCATCAGGATATTATTCAAAATCATTTACCACTAAGGCGTTTTCTTGATAACTATGAAATAATGATTGATATTCTATATTTTATGCTTCAAAACAGGAATTCAAAACATGGCATTAATTCTTTATCCAGAGAAAATTATGTATCAAAAAATAAGGTCGAACGCGCCATAAATTTGCTAAAAAATCAAAACTTCGTAAAACCTGTCGATCAAACCCTTCGAAGTTATGAATTAGATGATGATGTCAAATGTTGTATTGATTCGAGGGATGAAATTGAAACTCTTATAAATAGAGAGCTAACCACTCCAGATGAAATCATGCAAGCTCACGGTGAAGCAATAAATCCCAATCATGCTGCAATTTCTCTTGATGGAGAACCTCTATTATATCCTAAAATATCTGAGCTAGTTCAAGAATTCAGAAACCGAAATATGACTACATTTATTGTATCAAATGGAACTTTACCAGAAAAAATTGAAAGTTTGGATCCATTACCTACTCAATTATATATTACACTTCCTGCTCCAAATGAACAAATATACAAAAAAATTTGTCGCCCAATGATTAGAAATGGATGGGACAGAATAATGAAAAGCTTAGGATTATTGGATTCTCTTACTTGCAGAACCTTAGTGCGACTAACTGGAATTAAAAATCTCAATTTAAGTGAACAATATATCGAAGATTATCTTAAAATCATTAATAACGCAAATCCAAATTTCTTTGAAATTAAAGGATTTACTTTACAAGCTAAGGCATTACAAATAAAAGATCGCCTAAAGAGTGATAAACCCTCGCAATATTATTTTCCTGATTATGATTATATGGAAGATTTCGCAATTAAATTTGAAGAAATGAGTGGCTTTCCCTTAATTTATAAGAATGAAGCAAGTAGAGATTTTTTATTTGCAGTAAATTGGGATAAAGATATAGATCCAACAATAAGTAATTTGTAATCTAATATTCCATAAAATCTTGTTACTTTTCATGATTATAATCCCTGAAAAATTCGAAAAATTCATATTGCTACCTTTATTTGTCATTATAACATGTTTATTGTCTGTCTTGACTTAGAAGGGGTTCTAACACCAGAGATATGGGAAGAAGTAGCTAAAGCTACAAAAATAGATGAACTCATGTTAACTACAAGAGACATTCCAGACTATAATATTCTCATGAGAAGACGATTAAATATTCTAAAAGATAATCACATTACGTTATATGATATTCAAAGAATTATATCAAGTATAGAACTTCTACCGGGAGCGTTAGAATTCATAAATTGGTTAAAATCTGTCACTCAATTAGTCATAATTACGGGAAGTTTTAGCGAGTTTACCAAACCTCTCATGAAAAAACTTGGTTATCCTTTAATATTATGCCACAGCCTTGAAATAGATAATACTGATATGATAATAAATTATAAATTAAGAATTACAGATATGAAAAGCAAAACAGTATTAGCCTTTAAAGAAATGAATTATGATGTTATCGCGATAGGGGACTCTTATAATGATGTTGGGATGTTAATGAATGCTAATTATGGTATCTTATTTAGACCACCTGATAATGTGATAAAAGAATTTCCACAATTTCCTGTTGTTAAACAATATTCAGAACTTAAAAAAATTATTTCAAATCAGATAGGAGTATCTTAAAACAGATTTTATTCCTCTATTTTAAGCAAATGCTTTTGAATTGTTTCTTTTAATTTTCTTAAATTTATCATTTTTAAAGCTGAAAATTCTAAATAAGGAATTTCCGATTCGTTATTGGTTTTAAGGTTATCTAAGTGAACTAATTTTAACCCATATTCTTTTGCTGATTCAACAAATAAGTTGATACTTTTTCTTTTATCGAGGTTAGACAGTTTATCAATTTTATTTATAACAACCAATATAGCGATGTGATTTTCCCTTAAAAAATCAATTAACTCGAAACTTAAAGGAATTGTCTTTTTGTTTTGAATAAAAAATTTATTAATTTCATCATCAATTCTCAAAATATTTATTATAACCAACCCAAAGAAGTAATTTTCATGATGCTTTTCTATATGAATAACAATTTGTTTTTTTATGTGTTCTTCTCTTCGATGGCTTGACTTTTTCATGTAACCGAATCCAGGCAAATCAACGATTTGATAAGGTAAATGAGTCTGTGAAATAGGTTTTATCAATAGGGTACTCCCTGGTTTTTTGCCAGTTTTTCCTTTGAATTTTCTGGGATTTGGGAGTAATAATCTGGTAATGGAACTCTTACCTACATTTGAATTTCCAATGATTAATAAAGAAGGTTTATCATTCATTTAATTAAAAAAAGATCTAAAAATTCCAATGCATTTCTTTCTACTTTAAGATAATATAATTGTTAATAGTTCTGAACTCTTTTAATGTTTTTTTAGTTGATTCGCTCATTTTTCAAATATCAAGAAAATTTTCATCGAGAAAATCTTTAAACATCTTCTTTTTCTCTTCTTCTTCTAAAACTGGTCTCGTGCTGATTGGTTCACCGGATTCTTCCAAGATATTTTTTAAGATATCTACATTTACATTGATCTTAAATTTGCCATCTCTCAAAAATCGCACGACTTGTTTATCATTTAAGGATAATCTTAAAAGATAACCCAATCCAAAATAGAATTGGTGTTCTGGAATTGGATCTATAGGAGATTTACTTGTTACCTCTTTTAAAACATCAAATAATAATGTTTTTGAAGCAATATGGTCCTCAACGTTAAAAACTAAATAGTATAGACCGTGATACCAAATCTTATCGCGTTTATTCTTAATATATTCTAAAAACTTTTCTGGTGTAATGATTTCCTTTTCTTCAACTTCTTTTCTTTTTAAAAGCTCTAGCTTAATCCTTTCTTCTAATTCTTTAGAAACTTCTTGAGTTGATTGGGTTTCAATTTCTTCTGTTAATAGATCTTTTAATTCCTCTTGTTTAACAGTTTGGATTGCTTCTTGCATTTCTTTTAATTCATCAAAATCAATTTCATCCAGATCTGAAAAATCCGAAATCATTGCCTCTTTAAGCTCTTTCTCTTCCTTAAGCTTAATTTCAACGTCAGCAGGCTCTAAAGTTTCACCTGTAGTTATTTCATTGACTAATTCATCTGTTGGTAGTTCTTCACTTTCTTTAACTTTGGTAATTGCATCTTGTATTTCCTGAAGCTCTTCCATGTCTAAATCCTCTAAATCTGAGAAATCAGTTTCTAGCATCTCCATCTCTTTAAGATAAGATTCTAAATCATCCCCTTTTGCTTCCTGTTCTTCTCTCCCTTGTTCTTCGTTCTCTCCTTCTTGATTTTCATTCATGACTTATCTATTTTAGATAATACGCAATTTTTTTAAATATATATTGATATTCGTATAATTAAAATTATTCTAAACATTATTTCACTTTAATATGGAGAAAATTAACCTAGACAATTGTAAGGGCATCATCTGGGATCTTGACGGCACGATATATGATATAACAGAAGCAATTAAGAAAGCGGTTGATGATTCAATAGAAAAGTATAACTTGACCGTGAATCGTGATGCTGTCATGGAAGAAGTTGCACATTTAATAGAAGAAATCCAAAACTATCCTGTTCCCAAAATTCTTCTTAATTCTTATGAGCTGTTAAAAGTAAATTTTTTAGAGGGAATTAGCTTTTTCAAAAAATTGCGAATTGCTATTTTTATGTTCAACCAATTTAATAAGTATAAAGATGCTGAAGCTACTATCTTTAAAGGGATTGATCAGTTAATTGCTAACCTTTTTAATAAAAAGTTGAAATTAGCAATTCTTACAAATAATAAAAGCACTTATGCAGAAGATATTTTAGAGAAATTTAACCTAACAAAATTTTTTGGTACAATCGTAGGGTTTAATGATGTTTCGGAAGTCAAACCTAATCCCGAAGGAATTATAAAAATTCTTGATAATTGGAGCGTTAAACCGTCAGAAGCAATATTTATCGGGGATATGACAACTGACATTGAAGCAGGAAAAGCTGCTAATGTAAAAATGATTTGTGTTGCAAGTGGACTTGCCCAAAAGGAAACCTTACTTGAACATCAACCCGATATCTTAGTAGATAATACTGAGCAATTAATTAAGCTCTTCAACATTTAAATTAGTAGTTCAATAATTATGAAATTCTTATTTATTTGAATCTTAAAAATTATTTAACTACAAATGAGAAAGTTATTTCTAAATGGCTATCATCAATTTTTTTTATAAATTATGGCGATAATATATGGCTTTTAATTAAAGTAATTCAACCAGATTCTTCAAGATATTTGAATTTATTCTATTGTAAAAGTTTAAAATATCTAATTTTTACTATTTAAGAAATAGATATGAAAAAGAAATAGTGATTTGAAATTATGAGTGCTGATGATAAAGGATTTGGATTCAAGATAACAGTAATTGGTGATGCTGCCGTAGGAAAAACTTCATTAATTAAAAAATACACTCAAGGCTCGTTTCAGAAGGATTACATCTCAACATTAGGTACACAATTCTCAAAGTATGAAGAAGCGATTGATGGAGAAAAAGTGGAGTTATTCCTTTGGGATATAGCTGGCCAGGACTCATTTGAAGCATTGCGCCAGAGATTCTATACAGGAAGCAGCGGAGCTATTGTTGTATTCTCTCATGCTCCCGAGCAATCAGAGAGTTTTAATCACGTTGGTAAATGGGTTGCTGATCTTAAAAAACATTGCGGAAATATACCTATAGTTTTATTTGGAAATAAAATTGATTTAGTAGACGAAGGAGAATTGAGTTCAAATCCAAACATTCCAACTGGTGATGCTAACGTTGAGAATTATGCTAAAGGCAATAGATTTATTGGATATTATAAAACGAGTGCTTTAACAGGGCAAGGCGTAACTGATGCTTTCAAAGCTTTAGTGAAAAAATTATATATGATCGCCAAGATCAGTAGTTTTTCTTAAACTTGATTTAATATTTTCAATATAATTTAAAAAAAGTATTTAAAAATAATTAAGTCCTTTTGTAGATAAATCGCTCCCAGCTCTTTTTAGAAGGGAGTTCTTCAGGCATTTTCTTCCTCCTGCGAATTTCCATGATGAGATCTTCTTCTAATGAGGGAGGAACTTTATTAAAACCTAAAAATTCGTAACCAAAAAACGCTCTTCCCTGGGTTGAGCCTCTGATATCATCGGCGATTCCAATTGTCTCAGCAGCCGGAATCTGGCCTTGAATCCTCACGTATTCACCTTCAGGAATAACATTAGTAATTCTACCACGACGCTTAGTTATAATCGAGGTAACGCTTCCTTCTGTTCCCTGGGGTGTTTTTATATCAATTTTTTGAATCGGTTCAAATAGATGAGGACCAGCTTCCAGCATGGACAAAGACAGAGCAGAGAATGCCATTCCAGCAATTTGTCCATATTGCGTGTGTCTGGGGTCTTCATGTATAACCATATCTGTAAAAACTACTTTTATTCCAGTTGCGGGCTCTTTTGCTAAAATGCAATTTCCTAACCAATCTCGAAAAGCTGCGGATAAATAAGATTTTACCCTATCAAATCGTTGTAATCCAGATGTGCCATTTACCAACAGACTTCCTTGATATACATCTACGATGCGCCTTGCTTCCTTTGCATCCCATCCAGCTTCTTCCCTAAGTATCTGCGCTCTTTCTTTCATATTTTGTAAATCATTAACTTTACCAGTTTCGATTAATCTTTCAGTTGTCACATCCAATGGTTCTATGTACAACAAAATGCGATTGTGGGTGTTTGCTGATTTAGTATAATACTCTCGACTCTTTTGTGTAATTTTTTCTCGATAAACAATGATTGGCTCTCCGATGTCAATTTTAACTTGATTATGAATTCTCTTAACCAGAATCTCGATTTGGAGCGGGTCTATCCCAGAAAGTATGAATTCACCAGACTCCTCATCCCTTTTATATTCTGCTGTTGGATCTGCCTTAATCCATTTCCCTACGATGTCATCTAATTTATCAATTTCATGTGGATCTTGCGGTTTTATACTTCTTGAAACAACAGCTTCACACGCATAATGAATTTTTTCAAAAGAAGGAATTTTCTTTCTCTCCTCTTTGTCTTTAGGTACTTCATTTGCTGACATGAATGTTTCACCAGACGGACAAATAAACCCAAATAAGGCAAACAAATTTCCTGCTGGAATCTTAGGAATATCCAAGATATCTGTTATTTCCATTACACCTAATCTCTTCACTCGATTGCTTGAATCGCTATTAACCAAATAAATTGAATCAGTTTGGTTAAAAGTGCCGCTAAACACGCGACCAATCAAAGTTGGGGCATATTGCCTTTTAGGATCCAAGAAAATTTTACTTATGAGTCCGTAAAGTTTTCCGTTTGGGTCACTCTTCATGAGTGATTGTCCAAGTTCAGAGTTTAGGTCTCCTCCCCAGATATGAGGTATTCTATACTTTGAAGCGGTTACTGGATTTGGTAAATGGTCTACAACCATCCGTAACATAGGCTCATCTAAGGGTAAGTTATCCCTTAACCATTGAATATCACCCTCGTTGTATTTTTCAAAAACATCTTGAGGTTTGAGGTTTTTCTCAAGTAAGATTTCATAAGTAAAACCCCATCCATGCTTAGCAGAACCGACGGCAACTGAATTCTTTGCAAAATCAATTGACCATTTTGACTCTTCGGGTCGTACTTTCTTAATTAATTCATTAACCTCTTGCGTAATCTTATCAATTTTTGCGAAAGTTGCTTGGGGACTAAGCTTTAATTCACTTATTAATCTGTCAACTTTATTAATAAAAAGAACTGGCTTACAAAGTTCTTCACCAACAGCGAGCCTAATATTAGTTTCAGTTTGTGTCATCACTCCCTCAAGAGCATCGACCAATATAATGGCACCATCTGAACCCCTAAGGGCTCGAGATACTTCACCCGTAAAACTAATGTGACCTGGTGTATCATTCAGTTGAAAGATATAGGGCTCACTATCTTCCGGTTTTCTTGGGTCTTGAAATGCGAGGAGAACAACGCTTGTGAAGATTGTAATGCCTCTCTGCTGTTCTTCTTCGTCTGAGTCCGTCATTTGGAGTTGTCCAGCATCCTCAGGTCGCATTAAGCCTGCACGCCGTAATAGATAATCTGTGGCCGTTGTTTTGCCGTGATCAATGTGGGCAGTTATCGAAAATATACGCTTCTTCTCGTATGATCCGGAAGTAACCAACGCACTGATTTCATCTGGGTTTTTAACTTTTACCACTTATGAGTTCACTTCGTTCTATTTGCAATCAATTATTATGTTATAATTAAGGAGTAAAATACGCGAAATCATAAAAATTTTATTAATTTAAGCTATAAATCGCTAGAAAAAAGGATTTTCCTTGCTTATCAAATATATAGTATTGAAATTAAAAGTAATCTTAATGTATCATACTTGTAATTTAGAATTTTTATCAAAAAGGATTTAGGAATGATGATTGACCCTATTAGTTTAACGGAAATCATTGAAAAAATAGTTTGCAAGAATAATTCAAAAAAATTTTATAGGTTTAGAAAAACTCGTTTCTATGGTGGTTGTGCTACTGCTGATTGTTTAGGCTGCAACCTAAGATGTGCGTATTGTTGGGCACAAAAAAAAGTATGGAAACCTAAAAGGTTTGGTGAATATTACACACCAAGAGAGGTTTGTAAAAAGTTAATTAAAATGAACCTCCCGTTAGTGAGGGTAAGTGGTGGAGAACCAACAATTTGCAGAAAACATTTACTTGAGTTAATAAATACAATTCCAAAAGAAAAATTATTCATTCTTGAAACTAATGGAATTTTATTAGATGAGAATTACGTAAGGGATTTAAGTAAATTTGAGAACCTTTACGTTAGAGTTTCTTTAAAGGGAGTTGATGAGAGATCTTTTGAAAAAATAACCGGTGCAGAAGGTAGATTTTTTCAAAATCAGTTAAATGCATTAGAGCTGCTAAATAAATATAAGATTAAACATAGAGCAGCAATTCTGGTTGATTTTTTTACTGATACTCAAATTAGTAGTTTAGGGATTCCTGACTTAGAACATGAAACACTAATTGAATATCCTTTCGTGGTGAAAAATCTTAAAATGAAGGGAATTACCATAGTTAGAAAGTAGTTTTTATGTGGAGGTTTTAAAATTAGTGCATAAATCTCAAACTTAATACTGAAATTCTTATATCAATATAAACACATTTAAAACATCTTGCTTTATTATTATTTTAACAATTAAAATAAGGGTATTTTTAGATTGAGTTTTAAGTCATGAGTGACTATTTCATTATTAGGCTTTCAATAACAAGCATGTTTATTCTTGCAACCATAATTTTTGCCGTGGTATGTTTTAGAAGGCGGGATTTAATTTCTTGGCTTTTCGCATATGTCGCTAGTTCTATTTCTGAAACCTTTAGGTTAATTTCTCAGGAAACTAATGACGTATTTTATCTTACAAGCCTCACATTTTCAACTCTTACCTTAATATTGATTATAATTGCCGTTTCTCATGAATATTACCAGACTTTTTACCGATCTTCAAAATCTAAAGTTTCTTCTATTCTTTTAATAGCTATTGTTCAGCAAATTATTTCTATAGGATTACAAATGTTAATAGGGATTCTTTTACTTATCGCACTGTATTTAATCCTAAGAATTTACTTGAAGAAAAGAACACCAACACATGCATTTTTATGTTTTATCTTAATATGTGGTATATTAAATTTAATAGCTATTGTATTAAGAGATGCAGGTTTAAAAGGGGCAGAGGAATTTTTCCTATTTTCTTCAATAGTTATGGCTACAAACATGTTTTTAACTGGAATTGTAGCCCGTATTGAAGAAAGATTGGTAAATTCAGAAAAAAGATATCGGTTGGCGTATAGTAAAGCTGAATTCTATAAAGATCTCTTTGTTCACGACATTAACAACATACTCCAAAATTTAGAGTTTTCTCTAGAAATTATCTCGCAGAATATAAAGATTTACGAAAATCAGAAAGAAGTAAGAGAATTGATAAATATTGCAAAGACACAAGTAAATAGAGGAGCCAATCTAGGTTTAAGTGTGAGAAAACTTTCAGATTTGGAAGGGGGAGAAATTCAAAATAAGCCAATAGAAGTCTGTGATACTTTAAGACATGCTATAGCACAAGTGAGAGAAGTATTTCAAGATAAAGAAATTCTTATAAATATTGATAGTAATAGTAAAAAGTTCCACGTAAAGGCGAATGAACTATTGTATGAAGCGTTCAGGATCATATTAAATAATGCTATAAGATATAATGATAACCCAATTAAAGAGGTATTAATAAAAATTTCTAAAGATTTGAAAGATGGGATTAATTATATTAAAATGGAATTTATCGACAATGGAGTAGGTTTGCCAGATGAGATGAAAAAAAGCATTTTCCCTCAAATATTTGCAAAACCAAGAAGTTTTAAGCGAATAGGGTTAGGATTATTGTTAGTTCAAGAAGTAATTAAAAGTTTTAATGGTAAAATCTGGGTAGAAGATAGAGTTAATGGGGATTACAAGAAAGGGAGTAACTTTATTTTGTTAATTCCTGAAACTTCTTGAATATTAAATGTAAAAAGGTAATATCATATTAGTTAGTATACTTATTGTTTTTTTACCTGAAGAGGTTTTTACATTAAATGAATCTGAAACGTTAATAACCTCAAAATTATTGGGAAGCTTGTCTTTAACAAAGATATTTAAAAATTTAAAGAAATCTTTATATTTCCTCGGAGTTTCAACCCATAAAGACCCATTTTTCTCAAAAGCTTCTGGATTTTTCTTTTTAAATTGGTCAGCATGAAACTTTTCCTTAATGGGAGGTCCTTTCCGAATATAAGCTCGTGAAATTGTTGATTTTTCACAATATATGCCTAAATTATATTCATCGATATCATCTTCAAAAAATACTTCAAAAATAATGTTTCCAAATCGTTCTTGGTGTGAGAATTCCTTTTCTCCGGTAACCTTGATACTTTCTCCAAGAGAATATAATTTATCTCGATTTATCGTGTAATGAATTTCTTTATCTTTATTTTTTAATTCGATTATATAAATTTTTGAAAGAAAAGGATCGTCTAAATCTGATACATTAGCTTCTGGAATTGATTTCATTTCAAAGAATTCCAAGCTGGGATGTTTTAAGAATTCATTAATTTTTTTATTACAATATTTATATGCTCTCTCTGAAATTGCTGAAGCCACATTTCTATTTTTATCAATAGGATCTATAATTATGAGGTAATCGTTCTGGAAATGTGTAATTTCATTTAAATCTTTTAAACTTCTCTTATAATAATCTAATTGCCTCTTTTCTAAATCATTAAAATTCTTAAAAAGATTCATTATGTTACCAAAATAATAAATTAAAAGCTCTGCACTATATCCTATAAAACCAACCTTTCCTACTGCGCTTTTATCTCCATAACAATGATTTGATTTAAAGAATTGTTTTAATAGTCTCACATCATTTTTTTGTATTTCAGATAAATTATCTCTTATAAAACGTCCGTGCCAAGGTGATCTATCTACAGCAGTTATGGGGCCATAATTTTTTATGATTTCTAAACTTAAATCAAAGTAGAGAACAATATCAATTTTTATTTTAAGATTATCTATAAGATAATCTACAGTAACATATGGATGTTCGGCATATAAGAGCCTAGGTTTATGGAATTCTTTTAAATTTAAACTTTCAATTATCCAATTATTACAAAGACTTAGAAAATCTTTTTTTGACTCCTTTTTTAATTTATTTCTACTTAAACCGTCATATTTATGCTTGTATAGGTTATAATCCAATCCTATAAAAAGATCGATATCATAATCATCTCTTAGTTGCGTCTTTTTAATTCCAGTTGAACCTTGAGGTTCAATTTTGGTATATTTAATGTTTAATTTCTTTGCTTTTTGATCCAATAATGTTTTTAATTTTTCGGTTATACTATCGATTAAGTCTATTTCTCGATCAGTTGGAGTAATATTTCTTAAAGCTTCTCTTAAGACGTCATTTACCGTCGGCATAATATTAAATTTGATATTGATTTGAGAACTAATGATTATTATATAATAAAATTACTGCAAGCTTTTAAAAAATCTTTTGGATTATAATTTTAAAGAGTTCTATTAGAAGGTGAACAAAGAACCGTAGAGTAAAGAAAAATTTATTATTTATAATAATTCTCCCTTAGCAAAATGATCAAATTTACATCCCCCACCAAGGATGGGTTGTTTTTCGCATCAAAGCGATGAATTCTCTTAATGCTTGCTTTTGGTCAGTGGATAACTCATCTAAAAACTTTCCCATTAATTGTCTGACATGAGATTCAGGAACATTCACGTGGAGAATTTCATCCTTTCCAAGATCCCTACCTATTTCAACACCACGAATGGAAATAGCAACTTCAGAATCTTTACTTGCACTTTCTATAGTCTGTCCTTTATCTTGAATTTGGTGAACCTTCTTAACCCTTTTGCCGTTATCAGTTATTAGTGGGACTTTTGGATATAATGTACCTGCTTCTACTAGCACGCCAAATACGGCGGGATTTGAATTCCTAAATATAAACTCAGGAAACATTTTAAGTTTTGCCGGCAAGATTAACTCGCTTAATCCCTTAGCAGTATCTTCTGCCTTTCTCTTTTCAGCGTATTCTATGTACTCCTCTAATAATCGGTATATAACATCATTAGTAAAAATCCTTATGTTATCAATAATTGCCTGTTCATTTGCTTCAGGCAGTATTGGAACATTAAAACCTAAAACGGCTGCTGAGTAAGGATCTAAATTTTTAACAATATTTGCATTAATAATATCTTCTTTTTTTATGGGACCTACATCTGCAATACTAATTTTAATGCCATATTTTGTAAAGTGATTCTCTAAAGCTTCAAGAGAACCTAATGTATCTGCCTTTAAGACAACACCAGCTTTATCAGTCTTTATACGAATGCTTTCGACTTCTGATTCGATTTCTTTGTACACGATTTCTTCTTCGGAAGGATCCAAGATGCCTCTAAATGGCGATCCTGCCACAACATCGTCAATATTCGGCGCCAAAATCTTTATACCTGCAGCAGCGCTTACCATATCTACTGAATCAAACTTTTGCCTTGGATCTCGTATTTCATCTAAAGGTTTTGGCATTAACAGAGCTCTTGTTTTTGACTTTATTGGTTTTTCTAAACCTCCTACAATAAATTCGTCTCCTTTACTAAGTATGCCATCATATATTAGGACATCCATGGTTTTTCCTTGTCCTTTTTCCTTCTTGACTTCCAGAACTACCCCTTTAGCCGCTCCATCTGAAAATTTAAGATTACTTGTGAGGTATTGTTGTACTAAACCCATTAAAATCATTAATAATGTCGAGATTCCTTCACCTGTTTTACCGCTTGTAGGTATGATTGCAATTTTTTTAGTAAAATCTTTTATCTTATCGTACCTATCAATTCCTTTGAATCCTTCTTCCAAGAAATTTCCCATTATCTGTAATATTTTCTCATCTAAGAAGTCTTTTACGTGAGGTTTCTGAGCTTTATATGAATCAAGAAAATCTGCATCCTTTGAGGATTTCCACCCAAAAATCCTATCAATCTTATTGGCAGCAATAATAAATGGTGTTTTTCTTTCTTTCAAAATTCTTACAGATTCCCAAGTTATGGGCATTGTTCCAGCAGTTACATCAATTACTAAAATAGCTATATCTGCAACTGCACCTCCCCTTTTTCGAAGGTTTAAAAAAGCCGCATGACCTGGTGTATCAACCACTAATATACCCGGCAGTTTAATATCCTTCTCAGCAAATTCTTGTCTTGATTTTCGTAGAAATTCTTTAATATCTTCAGTGGGAAAATAAGATGCTCCTATGTGTTGGGTGATACCAGCAGCCTCTCTTTGTTGAACTACCGTTCCTCTAATGTAATCTAAAATAGTGGTTTTGCCGTGGTCAATATGTCCTAAAATTGAGACTATTGGTGCTCTAATTACTTTACTTGCCTCAGAAGTTGCCATTTGGGATCACTAACTTCAAAAAATTGGTTAAAATATTTCTATTATTATTATTTTAAAAAAAGTAATGAAAAATTTAGAAGTTTACCGATTTTTTATTTTCAATTATGATTAAGATATTGTTTTAAATATTGTCCTGTAAATGAAGCTTTTGAAGTGATAACTGCTTCTGGAGATCTAATTAATTTTTATGATTTTTAATAACATTTGGGAAGTTCTAGCTCTAGTTTTCCTTCCAATCTCTTCTAAAAAAAGAATTTTTTTTTATAAGATTAAAAAAAGACGTTTTATGAATACGAGTTTTATTTAATATGTTTTCTAATTTATCAAATTGTATTTTAATTTCTTTTTCTAATCTTTTTAAAGCTTCTTCTCGTGTTAATACACCTTCTCTCACCATTTTTGAATAAAAGTCATCTCTTTCTGTAACTCCTATTGTTTTAAGATACATTAAGTCTTTCATGCATTCTATTTGGCAGTCAAATCGCCAACTTGAAATCTCATGAGGATAATCCCAATTAAGTTCTGAGGTTATTCTTGATATAACTTCTTTTTCATTCCATTCAATGTAATGAAATAAATCTATATTTGTAAGATTATATCCAAAAAGCCTTGAACCAAGAGCGTACTGATCGCCAAATAGATATCCTTTTATCATCGTTGGAATATATCTTAGTTTGAAATACGATGGATTCTTCAAAACTTCTTTCAAAACGGTAAATATTGCTTTCATAAATGTTGTTTTAATTTCTTCTTCGGGGGATAAATTAAGTAGAACTTTTTTAAAAGAAGTATCTTCAAACATATTACCACCGCTAACAATACATTGAATATTGTTCAATTTTGCAATCTTTATAATTTTACGCCAAATAGTTTTACAGCCAACACATACTATGGGAATTAATGCCGGGGCTGGTTTTTTGAGCCATGCTAAAAGACTATTTTCAAAAGTTCTCTCATGAATTTTATTTTTAAGTTTGAATCTAACTATATCAACATTTAAAATTTTAACTGCGTTTTTAATGTTAATTTTTGCCTGGGGATCTGTGAAAGGGTTTTCATAATTTAAAGCAAGAACTCCAAGACCATAATCTTTAACAAGCTTTAATAGTGTGTAAGAGCTGTCTCTACCTCCACTTAAAGTTACCATGCAATCATATTTATTGTTTTCGTTTCTATGTTGATTTATTTGTCTAATTAATTCTTTCTCGCCTTTGATTTTAAATTTTAGTTCTTTATAATTATAGCAATAATTACAAATCCCTTTTTGATCAAATGTAATT
Organism: uncultured archaeon; assembly: GCA_964481225.1. GTDB lineage: Archaea > Asgardarchaeota > Lokiarchaeia > Sigyniarchaeales > SOKP01 > Loki-b32. Next base: position 31,216 of record CAYZTE010000004.1, read on the forward strand.
GCCGGAGTGATCTCCGGTAAGACGCATTTTTGACATCTTTTTACATTTTGATTTGGCATAATAGATAAAAAAAATATAAAAAAATAAAAGCATTATGAATTAATCGCTTTTTTTTTTTTAAGAAATTAATTGATAATAAGATGTTTTTTAAGATACTTCGCAGTATAGGACTGCTCATTAATAATTTCTTCTGGATTACCCATAACCACTATATTTCCTCCCTTTTCTCCACCCTCAGGTCCTAAATCAATAATATAATCGACAGATTTAATAATTTCCATATTATGTTCGATGATAATTACTGTATTACCTTTATCAACTAGTCTCTGAAGAACTTCAAGCAAGTACTTAATATCATGAAAGTGCAAACCTGTTGTTGGTTCGTCTAAAATATATAAAGTGTTTCCAGTACTAGTTTTTCTAAGCTCCCTTGCGATTTTTAATCTCTGGGATTCACCTCCACTCAGAGTAGTTGAAGACTGACCTAATTCTAGATACCCCAATCCTACATCTACGACTGTTTTTAAAGTTCTTTTCAAATTTGGAAAACTGTCAAAAAATTCTAAAGCTTGATTAAATGTCATTTCTAATATATCTGAGATCGTTTTTTCTCGATATTTTATATCTAGAGTTTCGGCATTATACCGCTTTCCTTTACATAAATCGCATTTAATATATACATCAGGTAAAAAATACATTTCTTTAAGGATATAGCCTGTTCCTTTACATTTTTTGCAATGACCCACTTTTGTATTAAAACTAAATCTCCCTTTTTTGTATCCCCTTTCTCTTGATTCCCGTAATCCTGCAAAAATGTCCCTAATGTAATCCAAAGCTTTAGTGTAAGTCGCTGGTACAGAACGAGGCGTTTTCCCAATAGGAGATTGGTCAATATTAATTATTTTGTCAATTTTTTCATATCCCAAGATTTTGTCAAAATCTCCTTCTTTTATTTTGGAACTACGAATGTTAATTAGATTGTGGAGTCCTTTATACAAACAATCAACTATTAAACTGGTTTTTCCTGCTCCTGATACTCCTGTTATACATGTAAACAATCCTAATGGAATTTTGACGTCAATACTTTTTAAGTTATTTTCTTTCGCACCTTTTATTACAAGAAATTCATTAATAAGGTTTCGACGATTTTTAGGAACCTCTATTTTTTTCTTTCCGGATAAATATTTCCCAGTTAAAGTATTTGATTTGATTATTTCTTCTAATTGACCTTGAGCTACGATTTCACCACCTCTTTCACCAGCTAAAGGTCCTAAATCGATGATATGATCTGCATTTCGCACTATTGCATCATCATGTTCAACTACGATCACCGTATTACCCAAATCTCTCAATTTTTTAAGCATTTTTATTAAGCGATTTATATCTCTTTGATGTAATCCAACACTAGGTTCATCTAGGACATATAAAACTCCAACTAAACTTGACCCTAGTTGAGTAGCTAACCTTATTCTTTCAGCCTCCCCTACAGATAAAGTATGTGAACGACGACTTAAAGTAATATAATCTAATCCAACATTTTCTAAGAATGATAGTCTATCTAATATCTCTTTTAAGACTTCTTTAACTATCGTTTGCTGTATTTCATCTAATTGTAAGCTGTTAAAGAATTTAATTGATTCCTTAACAGATAAATTTGATAATTCTGCTATATTGACATTATTTACTGTGACAGCCATACTTTCTGGTTTTAATCTACTACCATTACATTGAGGACAATTAATTCGATTCATAAAACTTTCATAAATTTCACGTGCCCACTCAGAGCGAGTTTCCATATACCTTCTGTGCAACATTGGAATAACACCTTCAAATGGTCTGACAACATTCCAAGAAGATTTAAACTCTCCATTTTGATTCCTATAACCATTGCCATTACTTTCAAAATGTAACTCAATTGATTCATTTTCGGAACCAAATAATATTTTTTGGAGTTTAGATGGTTCTATATCTTGAATTGGGGTTTTATTTGCATTAAATCCATAATGTTTTGCTACTTGTTCCAATGTTTGCCAAAAATAACCATTTAAAGATCCAAATCCAGGGATATCTCTAATTGGAGTTTCTTGAAGAGGTACTTCTAAATCATTTCCTAATATTAAACCATAATCAAACTCCATTACTGTACCTAATCCATTACAATATTTACAACTGCCATGAGGTATATTAAATGAAAACATTTTATGGTCTAAAAGAGGAAAAGATATTCCACAATCAATACAAGCAAGATGTTCTGAATAGATTTGCTCCCCTTTTCCAACAATTTCGACAGTAACCATACCTTCAGTTAAATCTAATGCAGTTTCAATTGAATCTGCTAATCTTGTCTTGATATCTTTTCGCATTACTAACCTATCTATAATGACGTTGATATCGTGTTTAACATTCTTTTTAATAGATATATCTTCATCAAGAGTGTATTGAATACCGTCAATTTCAACCCTTACATACCCTTGTTTTTTGAGGTCCTGTAAAAGTTCTTTATATTCACCTTTCCTATCTCTAATAACTGGAGCTTTGATTATAAATTTTTGATTTTCTTTGATAGTTTCTAAGACTTGTTGAATTATTTGTTGAGGCGTCTGAGGTTTTATTTCTTTTCCACATTTAGGACAGTGAGGAATCCCAATATTTGCATATAATAATCTATAATAATCATATATTTCAGTCACAGTTCCTACTGTACTTCTTGGATTCTTTGAAAGCGGTTTCTGTTCAATAGCTATTGCTGGAGATAATCCTTCAATTGAATCTACATCAGGTTTATCCATTTCACCCAAAAACTGTCTGGCATAACTTGAAAGAGATTCTAAGAATCTTCTTTGGCCTTCTGCATATAAAGTGTCCATCGCTAGACTACTTTTTCCACTCCCACTTATCCCTGTAATCACTACTAATTTGTTACGTGGAATAATTACATTGATATTTTTTAGGTTATTTTGCCTAGCTCCTTTAATAATTATTGAATTCTCGCTCATTCTATCCTCTAATTATGATTATTACATTTTAAAAGAGATTTTATGTCTCTATTTGATATTCTTTTTTAATATCCTTAATCCTGTCTCTCAAATAAGCAGCATCCTCAAATCTTAGTTCTTTAGCTGCCATAAACATTTTATTTTCAAGATACTGGATTATAATTTCAATATCTTCTTCCTTTTCTAATTCTTCAACTTTAGCTTGAATAATTTGTTTTAATCTTTTTGTTTCTTTTTCCCTTAATTCTTGTTCTTCGGAAAGGGAATCTAAAATGTTTTTCTTAATAGTCTTAGGTGTGATATTATGATCTTTGTTATAATCAGCTTGTTTTTTTCTCCTTCTATTCGTTTCGTCAATAGCAACTTTCATGGCTGGAGTTATTTTTTCAGCATATAATATAGCTCTTCCTTCTGCATTTCTCGAAGCTCTTCCAATTGTTTGTATTAGAGAACGTGTATCTCTTAGAAATCCAAGTTTATCAGCATCTAAAATGGCTACCAATTGAACTTCAGGAAGATCTAATCCTTCTCGTAGAAGGTTGATTCCAACAACAGCGTCGAAAGTTCCATCCCTTAATTGTCTTAAAATATCGAATCTTTCTACTGTGTCAACCTCGCTATGCAAGTACGCAATTTTTATTCCTAATTCAGAATAAAATTCCGCAATATCCTCTGCCATTCGCTTAGTAAGAGTGGTTATTAAAATTCTTCCTTGATTCTTTATTACAATTCTTAATTCATTTAACAAATCATCAATCTGATTTTTAACAGGTCGTATTTCAACTGTAGGATCGACAAGCCCAGTAGGTCTTATAATTTGTTCAGCAGATATACCCTTGCTTTTTGTTAATTCATAATTGCTTGGTGTTGCAGACATAAAAATAATGTATTTAATTTTTCCTTCCCATTCTTCAAATGTAAGAGGGCGATTGTCAAATGCACTAGGTAACCTCCATCCATATTCAACAAGATTTCTTTTCCGAGACCGATCACCCCCTATCATACCATGAATTTGAGGAATCGTAATGTGACTCTCATCTACAACAATCAAGAAATCATCAGGGAAATAATCGACTAAACACATTGGAGGTGTTCCTGGAGGTCGCCCGTCTAAATGTCTAGAATAATTTTCTATGCCTTTACACCACCCCATCTCTCTCATCATTTCAAGATCAAACTTAGTTCTCTTTTCTATCCATTGGGCTTCCGCATACCTCTTTTCTTTCATAAATTTAGTTATTTGTTGTTCTAATTCTTCCTCAATCGAGTGCAACGCTTTAATCTTATTCTCTTCAGGTATAATAAAATGTGTTGCGGGAAAGATTCTGCAATTTGGTAATTCCTTTATAATTTGATTAGAAATTGGATGGATTTCCTGAATTGATTCTATTTCATCTCCAAAAAGTGAGATACGAATAGCTGTATCTAAATAAGCAGGAAAGATGTCAATTATGTCTCCTCTCACTCTTACTATTCCTTGCCGAAATTCAATGTCCTTCCTTTCATAATTCATCCTTATAAGTCCTTTAAGAATATCTCCTCTTTTGATTATTTGTCCAAGATTTAAATTGATTGAAACTTTTTCCCATTCCTCTGGAGAACCGATTCCGTAAATACATGAGACTGTAGCTACAATAATGACATCATTTCTAGTTCTGATCGCATGAGTTGCCGCTAATCTTAATTTCTCAATTTCCTCATTTACACTAAAATCCTTTTCGATATATTGGCCTGTGATTGGTAAATATGCCTCAGGTTGATAATAATCATAATAACTTACGAAATAATGGACAGCATTTTCTGGGAATAGTTCCTTTAATTCATTGTATAATTGTGCGGCTAACGTTTTATTAGGAGCCATTAAAAGTGTTGGTTTTTGAATTTCCTGAATTATATTTGCGATAGTAAATGTTTTACCTGTTCCAGTCGCTCCTAATAAGGTTTGGTATCTTTTTACATTTTTAATTCCATTTTTAAGAGCTTGGATTGCGGATGGCTGGTCTCCCCTTGGAGTGTATTCAGATTGTATTTTAAAATCAGAGATCATGAGTATTATTAATAATTTTTAAGCTAATTAAAATTAAATTTAAATTTAATATATAAATGAAAAGTCTCTAAGTATTCTAATTAGCTATTACTTTTGATTTTTACTAAAAAGGAGAAATAATGAAGAATTTCTAATTTAGAATTTTTCTTATTGAACTACTACTTTTTGAGTATCTTCAGCACCTTCTTCCGTGCGCACCAAAATCTCTAATTCATCATTAGCCTCAATTGATATTGATCCCATTATGAATTCGAGATCATCTATTCTTATTGTTAATTGTAGCGAATCTCCTGCTCCAATCTCAAAAATGTTTTCAGTAAAATTAGTCAAAGGTATAAACGTGTTGTTAATATAGACGGAATCAATTGTAACATTGCGTAAACCATTGTTATCAATTATTATTGTTAAATTTCCCGTATCAAATGCCGTAGTTCCAAGATCATCAATTGTTATGTTATAAAACCTAGAATCAACATGAGCCTTCAATGTATCGTTAACTTGGGCAGTGGAAGTAGTCGTTACATTTACGTTAACTTGATTTGATTCATTTATGTTCAAGCCTAGAATATCAAATGTTATAATTGCACATTCTTGGATACCTAATGATGCATCTCCATACTGGAATTCAATGTTAGTGGCTAGTGTATTATTAAGGTATATATTATCCAAGGTCACGGGCTCATCACCAGTATTTTTAATCAAAAGCTTACCTGTCTCATTAGCATAAATGAATGAAGTTGCTATTCCATCAATATTATCAATTATCTGGATATCTTGCTCATTTTTAACGGTATGGATGAAGCCGATATCTGAAGTTACGGTTCCTTCAAAACTCCCAGTTACACAAACCAATATTTCTTCGTTGACCACTGAATTCACATAATTAGTTGCATTCACTATGATAATATCTTCATCATTTTTTTCAAGATTTAATTTTCCGCTTTTGGTGTAAAAGTCTCCAAAATCTACCTCTGTTAGAGATTCTGTGAGATAAATTGAGTCAATTCCAAATATGATATCACCAGTATTCTTTACGTGAATTCTTAGCGTTGTAGTTCCATTATTATATATATAAGCATGAGTTTTTATGAAATTGATTGGAACGTGTTTTCTAAAGTATGTATTAAATACAGCTAGTTTTTCGGGGGAAACAATTCTTTCCTCACTCAAAATCGAAAGGGAATAATTCTCTATGCTAGAAGTGAATAGTACCTCATCAGAAGCATTATTTGGAGTAGAAACACCTATTTTATTATACTTTCTTATAGGGAAAAAACTTGCTGGTGCGTTTCCTAAATAAATAGTTGCTTTTTCTCCTGGCAGTAATATTGACGTACCGCTTAGATATTCGATGTCTTCCTTATTAAATCGATTTCCAGCCGTATCGTTATTCACGTAAAATCTATCCAAAAGCTCAATAGTATTCCCTACATTTTCCACCTCTAAACGCAGGTCAGTAGTTGCATCATCAATATAAATCGCTTTGCTGTTTTCCTTATTTATTTTAATTGCTCCGGGTTCTGCTTTTTTCACAAAAAAGTTACTTGTTGCGTTTGAAAAATAGTAATTTCTTCCTTCTAATGCTTCCGATTTGGCTGTCACGTTTATCTTCACGATGTCATCTTCATTAAAGATCGTGCCTTTTGATTTTGTATCAACCCAAACAATATCTTCATCACTATTCTCTAAAATTTGAGTATCATTACCCTTTCCCATAGAGAAATCATAATTAACTCCATTAATAGTTACCCTCTTTATTATTACATCTTTTGTACCAGAATTTTTAATTTTGAATGTCGCGTACCCATTATCAAAAACTTGGGGATTTTTAATAAAAAAGCTGGATTCTAAAGCAGTATAGTCAACCTTGAACAGTTTCACTAAACCATACTGGGAGATGTATTCTTCGGTAAATATCGTAAAATTATAGTCTCCATTCGGGGGTATGTGTTCTGCCCAGAGTCGACCATCATTGGCGTACCTCTTATTAATTTCATTAGCATAATTATTTTCGAAAGATCCCGGACTGGTGCCTCCCGGATCTGTAGTTTCACCATAAAACATCATCCTGACTAGTTGACTTTGAAACCATTTATCTCCCATTGCTCCATTCGTTTGATTTTGATATTCATTTTCAACAAAAACCGAATCAGGACCCCAATTGTCTTCTTCCATTCCCATTTGCTTATATTTTTCGTAATTGTCATTACAGATGCGTACCATCCAAGGCCATTTTCCCTCATCTCCCCCCAGTCCATTTATAAGAAATCCAAAAAATACTAACACGTAATCAGCTTTTAATTTACGAAGTGCTTTTGCACTATAAATCTCATTAGTTTGCATCAAGGCCATACCCGTAAGACCAATTCTTGTTTGATTCTTTGTAGCGTTATCATTCACAGTTGTCATATTCCCAATTGGGGTAATCCAATAACCATAATCCCACCAAGATACAACCACACTAGTTCCAGGCAAATTTGTTTTCATATACGTTAATGACTCTTCCCAATCATGAATTACTGAACCTGGTGCCAATTGGCCATAAGACAATTGATCAATCGAAATATCAGTAGCATGAACAACCTGTGCAAAGCCTAAAAATCCAACGATAAGATATACTGTAAAAATTTCAGCATTGCCTACTGTGCCTTTCAATTGTCTCTTCCGCTTTCTACTTACACCAATCTTTCTTTCTCCTAAAAAACTTCCAAAAATTTTTAGTATGTTACCTAATCCATACGCCGCTACTAATGAAGCTGCTGGCGCAAAAATCAAGATAATTCGAATCATGCTTCCCGTGAAATAAAATATTAAAATTATGAATGTAATCAAGAATATATCAACAGCGCTTAATCTCTTGAAACAAAAATATATACCAAGTGGTATTAAAATTAAGGGTATAAATGTATGATAATAAAACACGCTCCAAGCACTAGGCATTTGCTCTGCAACAGAAGCTACAAGATTGATCTGTTCACGAAATAATGGATTGAGAATGGTCATAAATCTCGCGCCAAACCCAAAAGGGAGTATTTCGGGAGCCACCCAGAGAATCACAGCAAGGATAATTACTCCTGGAATTAAAGCCCATTTTACAAAACCTATTAATCCCTTGTAGATGCCGGGATGTTCACTTCTTTTTGTATGAATTATGTGAAACAAAATTAAAATGATTGTAAACAGTAAAAGGCCTCCTATTTCTAAATCTTCAAATAAAGTATTAAAATCAAATTTAATATATAATGAGAAGATGAGCAAGCCAGTTCCTTCAACTCCAGCATAAGAAATTAAGAGATTCTCAGTGTATTTATCAGTTAAGATCAGAATTATTGCGATAACTGGGATGATCAAGTAAACAAATTGATATCCACCCCAACTTAAGGATAAATATCCTAATGAGATTCCACCTAATATTGAGTAAAAGAATCTACCTGTTTTTAATGCTTTTAGAAAAAATAAAAAGGTCATTAATGTAGCAAAAACGCCTATTGTCTCATTATCAAAAAAGCCAGCGACTGTACGCTGCATGTATCCCGGATTAAATGCTAAAAAAAAAGCAGCTATTAATCCTGTTCCTCGATTATGGATTTCTTTTCCAAGGAAATACATAACTAAAACTGTTATTCCCCCCATAAATGCAGGGAAGAAATAACATACATCATAAAGCGAGATGGGCAACCCTAAAAAATTGAGAAATTCATAAATTGTTACAACTGTAAATGTAAGACCCGGACGTAAACCTCCCCGGTAAAAACCCGAAGGATACCAGCTCTTAGTATCTGTCCAGTTAAAATATTCATAAAGCGAATGCGTCGATAAATATTCCGCATTATACCATTGAATCCAAGGATCAAAAGCTTTGATTAACCATGGACCCCTTAAGACAGGTGAAAGTCTTAAAAGGATAGCTAAAATGAAGACCAAAAAGATGGCAATGAAAAATAGAAAATTGATAGTTTTTACGGTCAATGCTACGCGGACGCGATCACGAAAATTTCTTAGGGACCCGAAGATTTTAACCATAATGCTTCATTTGAAATTTTAAAAAAATATGACTTAATTAAGTTAATTAAATTTAGAATATATAAAAAATCCTTAAGATTAAAATGTTATTTTTTAATATAACTTGTAGTAATTTTCAAAATATTATGACATGATTTCATAATTTTTATATTTTTCATAATTTTATTGATATTGATCATTACAGTAGAGAACAGTGGTACTTAATAGATGGCAAGAAATCGATTCCTCTTTAAAATGTATTACATTGGAGCAA
>CAYZTE010000005.1:0-39358 GCA_964481225.1 uncultured archaeon
TGAGTAGCTTGGTGATCAGGGTGTGCATTGTTATTACTTGGAATTACAAATAGATTTTCAAAATCAAGCCATACATAACTCATTTGCGTAAGATACCCAATATCTCCGATTGTGAGTTGAAATCCGAACTGCTTATTCAAAATAGAATAATGGTCCCACTCTTTAATGCGCAGCCATCCTTTTCCTATATTTTCTTTATTGTATTTTAAAATTGGTTTTCTTGCCCACCCTCTTTGAACTAGAGAACTATTTTCATCAAATAAATTTGAGGATTCAGTAATTTCGTTTTGTTTTCCCATTTTGTAATTCGATATTAAAGCAATTCTAGATTTATAAGTTTTAAAAGATTTGAGATAAAATAAAGCATTTGAGAAATATTAAAATTTTGAATTGTGGATCCCATGTCTTCTGAATTTGAAAAGAATTTAGATAAATATGCTGAAGTGATCGTTAAAGTAGGTCTTAATCTACAACCCGGACAACGCCTATTGATTGGTAAACCAACAGCTAACAGTAATGGTACGCCTTTAGAATTAGCCCCATTGATACGGTTGATCGCGACTAAGGCTTATCAAATTGGAGCCAGATTAGTTGACGTGATGTGGGATGATGAACAATTAAGGTTGATCCGATTCCAGCACGCTCCTCGAGATTCGTTTGAAGAATTCCCGGAGTGGAGGACTGATGCAGCGCTTAAAATTGCTAAAGCAGGTGATGCAATGCTCACAATCACGGGTCATAACCCCAAATTATTAATAAAACAAGATCCAGAATTGATTACAACAGCTCAACAAACATATTTAAAACATAATGAGCCTATTTTGGATTTGGTGACTAAGAACGCGTTGAATTGGTTAGTAATTGCTGCTCCAGTTGAAGGTTGGATGGATAAAGTCTTCCCGAATCTCCCTCCCGACAAAAGAAAGGCTAAATTTTGGGACACGCTCTTTGACATCTGTCGCGTGAAAAAATATGATCCGATTTCGGCTTGGAACGACCACATTAATCAACTCGATGCCAGGAGTAAATGTCTTACCCTTAAGAACTATAAAGTCCTGAAGTTTATCGCTCCAGGGACAAATCTTAATATTGAATTACCAAAGGGGCACATATGGCAGGGTGCTACCGTAACTAGCCAAAATGGGATTAAATTTTCTGCTAATATACCAACGGAGGAAATCTTCACAATACCACATAAAGATAAAACAGAGGGAGTTGTCACCGCGACTAAACCGCTCAGCTATGGTGGCAGTTTGATTGAAGGTTTCAGCTTAACGTTTTCCCAAGGTCGAGTTGTAAAAGTAACGGCTAAAAAAGGAGAGAATTTCCTGCAAAATTTGATTGAAACAGATGAAGGAGCAAGACGATTAGGTGAAGTAGCGCTGGTTCCGCATAGTTCACCCATTTCCCAAACAGGGTTGCTCTTTTATAATACTCTCATTGATGAAAATGCTTCCAATCATATAGCCCTTGGCAGTGGAATTAAATATAGCATTAAAAATGGTGAAAAAATGTCTGATAATGAATTTGCATCGGCAGGCGGTAATAATAGCCGTATCCACATCGATTTAATGATCGGATCAGGTGAAATGGATGTTGATGGAATTATGGAAGATGGTAAAGTTGAACCAATCATGCGTAATGGAGAATGGACTTTTGAAATAGGAAAAGATTAATTATTCGATTTTTTCACAAATATTATCAATTTTTTGTACTGTTTCATCTATAATCTCGTCTGTGTGGAGCATACAGGTATAGAATCTACTTCCAGCAACAGATATAATTTCTTGATCCACTAATGCTGCTCCCATCTTGTCCATAAAATCTTTTCGATTGGGAAGTTGACCTACTTGATTTGAATCATTTAGATCAAGGCCAAAAATGCAGCTCGTGTGAAAATGTACGGTACCACCAAAATTATAGGAGAACCAAGGCAAATCATGTTTCTCAAACACTTCATTCAAACCAGTTGATAATCTCGTGGCGGCTCTTTTGGCTTTTTCTGTTGCATTCGTTTCTTCAACCATTTTTATTGCATGAAATGCTGCACAGCATGTTAAAGGATTTGCTGCTATGGTTCCTCCAGTATATGCTCTTTTTGACCCTCCACCTACGCCCGCCGCAACAGTTGCTAAAACATCTGCTCGACCTCCTATGGCTGCTGCCGAAGGAAAACCATGACCAACTATTTTACCAAATACAGAAATATCAGGTGTATATCCAAAATAAGCTTGGCCTCCACCCATATGTAATCTAAATGCACACACAACCTCATCTGAAATTAATAAAGCTCGATTTTCACGGCATAATTCCTCGACTTCTTTATTGAATCCTGGTCTTACGGGAATCGCCCCGGATTCTCCGCCCATTGGTTCAATGATTACCGCTGCTATTTTTCTTTTCTCTTTAAACATTTCTCTTAAAGTATCAATATCATTAGGAGGGCAAGAATCGATCCATTTATATATTGATTTTGGAATTCCATGAGATTCTAATAATTTTGTTCCCGGTATGTGCATATCATAAACCAATTGGTCACTCCACCCATGATAACTTCCCCCAATTTTTATAATGTGTTTTCTGCCTGTAAAGACACGAGCTACTCGAATTGCTAACATGTCAGCTTCAGTTCCAGATTGTAACCATCTAATAATTTCACAAGATGGAAAATGTTTCTGTAATGCTTCTGCTGCTAAGTATTCATACTCATGTGTTATTCCGTGACAAGGACCGAATTCTTTAATAGTTTCAGTTACTTTTTCGATTAATGGAGGATATTGATGCCCCAATATAATTGGACCACCACACATTAGATAATCAGTTAAAACAACATCATCCACGGTTTCCATGTAGCAATCGTATACTCTTTTACTTGTTAATGGGAATGGATAATTAAATGCTAGATTGTGTTCAACACCACCGGGAATAATATTGCGAGCACGTTCATATGCTTCTTTAGATTTAGGGTGGTTCGTATGATATCGTTCAACTATGCCTTTTAGTTCTTCAGGTTTAAACCGTTTTATGGGATTTTTGACGATATTACCAATCTTAGCTTTTATTTCTTCATATTCCATATTGGTCATTTTAGTTCAATTTTGAAAACATTTTGGTAACTAAATTAATTATTAAATAATACCATCAAAAAAGAAGTTTATTTTTAGGTATAATAATTACGGAAACTGATTAAAAAAATATTAATAAAGACTAAAAATAATAGTAATTATTATGTCAGGCTCACAAAAATTTATTCTTGCTATAGACCATGGTACTGGGGGTCCTAAAAGTGCAATTGTTTCCACTGAGGGAGAGGTTCTTGAATGGGCTTTTGAAGAAGTTCCTTTACATGTATCTAAAGGTGGGATAGTAGAACAAGATCCAGATGATTGGTGGAATGCAATTAAGAATACTTGTAAGAAAGTTATTGATAGTGGCAGAGTTTCTATTGATGATATAGTAGGAGTCAGTAACACGAGCCAATGGAGTGGGACAGTTGCAGTAGATCAAGATGGAAATCATCTAATGAATTCAATAATATGGATGGATACTAGGGGAGCAAAGTATATTGAAAAATTTTATAAGAGTCTAATCCAGGTTTCAGGTTATGCTTTAACTAAAATTCTAAAATGGATCAAAAGAACTGGTGGGGGACCCTCTCAAAGCGGCAAAGATCCTATTGCACATATATTATGGATTAAGAATGAGCGTCCTGAGATTTACAATAAGACCTATAAATTTTTAGAACCACAAGATTTTATAAATGCAAAACTTACAGGGAAATTTGTTGCTTCTCATGGTTCTATTCACCTTTATTGGGTTACAGATATTAGAGATATTAATAATGTAAAATATTCTAAAAAATTGATTAAGGGCTTAAAGATTGATCCAGAGAAATTACCAGAATTAAAAACATCAATTGATATACTTGGAACTTTAAGAAGTAGCGTAGCTGACGAGTTGGGACTTAATAAAGATGTTAAAGTCGTTGTGGGTGCCCCCGATGTATTATCAGCTACAGTTGGTTCTGGTGCTGTTAGAAATTATGAAGCTCACATTTATATTGGCACATCTGATTGGTTAACTTGCCATGTTCCTTATAAAAAAACTGATATTTCTCATAACATGGCTAGCGTTCCTTCGGCAATACCAGGCAGGTATATTATTGGAAATGAACAAGAAATAGCGGGAGGTGCCTTAACTTTTCTCAGAGATAAAATCTTATATCATAAAGACGAATTATTAAGAGAAGAATCTGTTCCTGATGTATATAAAATATTCGATAGAATTGTGGAGACTGTGCCAGCTGGTTCAAATAATCTGATTTTTACCCCTTGGCTAATAGGAGAACGAACACCTATAGAAGACCATACCATACGAGGGGGATTGTATAATATCTCTTTGGAGATGTCCCGTGAACATATAATCAGAGCAATTTTTGAGGGTGTAGCATATAATATTAGATGGCTATTCATGTATATTGAAAAATTCATTCAAAAATGGAAAATAAAAGAGACACCTGGTATGACAAAAAAGGATATTGTCATCCCAGAGCTTAACATAATAGGTGGCGGAGCTCAAAGTGACATATGGTGCCAAATATTTGCAGATGTTCTTGATAGAAAAATAAAACAAGTTAATAATCCAATTCAAGCAAATGCTCGTGGTGCTGCATTCATTGCTTCTGTTGGACTTGGTTATATTAATTGGGATGATATTCAAAGGTGTTGTGAAATATCAAAAGTATTCACGCCTAACCCAGAAAATAGAAAGATATATGATAAACTCTTCGAAGAATACCTAAACATCTATAAAATCATGGGAAAAACATATAAACGCTTAAATGAATAAAAAATAAATTAAATAAATTTTTTTCGATTTATCCTTTAATTGATTTTCCTTGTTCAAATTTATCTAAATCTTTTTCTTGAAGTTTATGTCTCTAAAATTTACCAGTCATACTAACTGGCATCTTTCTGAGATTTAAAAAATCTAATTTTTGATAAAATATAAAGTATTAAATTATTCTAGAGCATATTTTCATTTATCATAAAAATTTAGAATAACCACTTTTAAAACGTTATAAATTAAAAAGTGTTTTAAACATGACATTAAAAGCAATTGAGGTTAAACATACAAAAAAGAACATGTTATCATATGGTTCTGGAAAATTTGTAAGTGAATTCTTTAATATGTGCTTCGGAGCATATGTTTTCTATTATTACGAGGCCGAAGTTGGTTTAGAATCATGGTTAGTTATGGTAGGATATATTATTTTCGCATTATGGAACGCGTTTAATGATCCTTTAGTGGGTTATTTGACAGACCGTCCCTTTAGATTTACAAAAAACTGGGGAAGACGTGTTCCCTGGGTTCTAATTGGAGGCATCCCATTTATATTAAGCTATCTTTTTATATTCACTCCACCTTCAGTAGATCCACAAGAAGGCGCTTGGATCATATTTGCTTGGCTTGTAATTATGACATGTATATATGACACTTTTGCATCAATATTTGGTGTAAACTTTTATGCAATCTTCCCTGATAAGTTTCGTGGAGATAGCGAAAGAAGATTAGCATCTGCTTTGAGTACTGTCGTAGCTGCTTTAGGAACAGCCTTAGGATTTGTTATTCCATCTCTTTTTGTTGTATATGGAGAAGTAAGAACGTTTGTACTCCAAGCAGGAGCGGTTGTTATCGTGTGTTTAATTGCTTTAGCATTAGCAATTCCTGGTAGTTGGGAGGACCAAGAGCGGATTGACTGTTATCTTGAGAAATGCGAAGAAGGAATGGAGCAAGAATCTTTTTTCAAGGAATATAAAAACGCCTTAAAACATAAGAATTGGGCAGCATATATAATTTCTTTCACATTTTACATGGCATTAGTACAATGCATGATAGGATCCATTGCTTATGTTGGACGATTTGTTCTAGGTGTGGAAGCAGGTGACACTATAATAATATTTGCAGGGCTGTTTTTAGGAATGATGTGTTCAATGCCTATTTGGGCGAAAATTGCAGATAAAACAAATAACGATCGCAGGACATATATTATTGCTGCTGTATGTTTGACCGCTGTGACGGGACCACTTTTTTTTATCAGAGATTTTGTTATTATGATATTTGCAATTTTCATATGGGGCTTCTTTGAAGGTGCATTTTGGGTTATGATGGACCCAGTTAAATCAAATACCATTGATGAGTCAGTAGTTATGTCAAACCGAAGAAAAGAAGGTACTTATCAAGGAATTCAAACATTTGTAGCTAGAGCTGCTTTTGTAGCTCAAGCTGCTAGTTTTGCAATAGTGCACATTCTCACGGGGTTTGTGGAAGGTTCTGATACCCAAACTAATCAAGCAGTATTAGGAATTCAAATCCATTTTGCTGTATTACCCATGATCTTCATGCTTATCGCAACCTTAATCCTCTGGAAATTTTACAAACTTACGCCAGAAAAAGTCAAAATCAATAAAGATAAAATTATTGAAATGGGCTTTTAAACTTTTTTTTTAATATTTTTAATTAAAAAAAAATTATAAATAAAAAAGATTAGAAAATAAAATCTAATTAACCTTTAATAGCTTTTCCCTGTTTTAGTTTATCCAAGTCTTTTTCTTGGAGTTCACGTCTCTGAACTTTACCAGTCATGCTAACAGGCATTTTCCTAACAAACTCAATGTACTTAGGACTTTTCCACTTTGCCATGTTGTTAAGACACCACTCTTTAAATTGATAATTATTAACGTCTCTATCTGCTTTAAAGCCTTTCTTAAGAGTAACCCATGCTTTAACTGCTTCTCCTGTCATTTCATCTGGAATTCCAGCAACAGCAACCTCGTTTACCATCTCGTGATGCCCCATGAGCTCTTCTACTTCCTTTGGAAATACTGAATGCCCGGAAACTTTAATTAAGGATTTCTTACGATCTCGTATCTCGACCCATCCGTGCTCATCCATAAATCCAATATCACCAGTTAGCAACCAGCGCTTACCCCCCCAATATTTTAAATTGTCTTCTTGTTCTTTTTGTTTCCCTAAATATCCTAACATTATGTGAGGCCCAGCACAACAAATTTCTCCGGTATTTTCGATTCCGAAACCTCCTCTTTCTTTTGTTCCATCACAAATAGGCCCTGCTTCAAAGTTATCGGAAGGGAATATAGCCCAATTTGCGCCTGGTATTGGCAATCCTAATTTTCCAGCTTTAGTTGGACCCCAGAAAGGAGCTATGCTATGCATTGGAGATGTTTCCGTTAATCCATAACCAGAACGTATTGGACAAAATATTGCCTCGAAAGGCTCCTTTACGTAACTATGTAAGGGACCCGCTCCCTGCGTGGCATATTTTAGCTTTTTCCAGAAATCATATTTCTTTTTAAATTCCTCCACACCCATACTTTCTACAAAATCAGTTAATCTCTTAAATAACATTTCAACTCCAGTATAAATTATTCCTTCAGGAGCATCGATCTTGTTTATGGCTTCGCATAAAATATCATCTGAAGGTGGTTTTGGGAAGAGGAGCATGACCATTCCTAAGCCAAGAGCAGCATTCATGACACATGTTAACCCAAAGCTATGAAAGAATGGAATAGATCCGATTGTTATCATCCCTGACTTAAGATTTGTCCAAGGTTTAGCCATATTAAGATTAAGGCAAAGATTCGCATGTGAAAGCATCGCAACTTTAGGTAACCCTGTGGTTCCCCCTGTCATGAGATACACTGCTGGTTCCGTCCAGGGATCAATATCTACTTCAATTTCTTCTGGTTCTGTTTTATCGAGAATATCTTTCATCCAAATAACCTTATAATGTTCGATCTCATCAGGTATTTTATCTTTAGCATTCGGGATTGCTAATTTTTCTAGTGTTTGTTCATCTGCAGTAAGGAAATCAACAAAATTTGATGGAATTAGATATTTGACTTCAGTTTTAGGAAGTATATCTTTAGGACCGGCTATATACAACATATCCATCATTACAAGTACTTTTGCATTTGTCATAGTTAAAGAATGTAATAGTTCCATTGGTCTATATGTAGGATTGATACCCTGAACAATTGCTCCTATATATTGACATCCCATATATGCAACAACGAAATTGATGGAATTTGGAAGTTCAATCGCTACAACATCCCCTTTCCTGATGCCTAACTGTTTATAAAGGTACGTTCCAAACCGTTTAGCATAATCCATTAAAGTTCTTAGTTTTACACGTTCAATATATGGCCCATATACAAAGATACAAATGTTCATATCCAAAGTTCCATACAAATCGGCTGCTTTCAAAAAATACTCCCACATTGGCAAAATATCAACGTCTTCAACGTCTTTTAGTTGCTTTGGAACTCCTTCTGGCCAGTATCCTTCTGTGAACCAAATTTTATTCTCATCAACAATAAAATCGTCTAAACTCGGCATTTTTATTTCACTTTTTTAATGAATTTGTTTTTCAATTCTTATTAATTGTAGTTAAATTTACTATTAGTATAATATGATTGATATACTATCATATAATAATTTAACTTGATTTAGTATTAGTTCGTGTTAATATAATTTACACCTTTGAACATAAATGAGATTTAAAGAGAAACTTAAAGGAAAATTAAGAGAAAAACTGACTGAAGAAGAGCTTTCACTTCTTCCAAGGGGATTCCAAACTTTAGGAAAAGTTATAATTATAAAGCTCAATCCAAGACTTCTTAAGAAAAAAAGAATTATTGGAGACGCATATTTAGTTCTATTGCCAAACATTGAATCTGTCTTTAATAATTCAGGTAGGATTGTTGGTAATTTTAGAGAACCCGAGAAAATAGAATTTATTTCTGGTGAAAATAACCCGATTGTTGAGCATAAAGAGCATAGCATAATTTACAGGTTTGATATCACAAAAATCATATTTAGTAAGGGAAATCTAAATGAAAGAAAATATTTACCTACTTTAGTCAAAGATGGTGAAATTATAGTAGACATGTTTGCAGGTATTGGGTATTTTTCTTTACCTATTGCAAAACATTCACTCGTAGAAAAGATCTATAGTATTGAACTTAATCCAGAATCCTACAAATATTTAGGTGAAAATATTAAAATTAATCATTTAGAGGATAAAATCTTTCCTATAAATGGTGATTGCAGGGAGGAAGTTATTAAGTTAAGTAATTCTGGAGTCAGAGCGGACAGGATAATAATGGGTATTTTTCCAGCTCCAAAGGATTATATTAAAGAGGCTTTAACACTGGCAAAAGAGGGGGGTACAATTTATCATTATGAAGGAGTGGTTGAGAAAGAAAATTATATTTCTCTATTTAAAGATTTCAATGAAGTTGCTAAGAGAGAAAATTACAACTGCGAGTTAAAATCACATAGGTTTGTTAAAAGCTATGGTCCTAATTTGTATCATGTAGTTTTAGATATATTTGTTATAAAAAATTAGATAATTTTATTTATTGAATAAGAGAAATATATCTATAAGAGATAAAAGAAGAGATATAATTTTTGTTTGAATTCATACTCAAAAGGGATGAATGACATTGACAGAAGACACAATTATTGGTCTTGATTATAGCCATAACAATATTTTAACGATTGAAGCTTCAAGTTTTAGTGAATTTACGCAATTTTTATTTAATTCTGGATATAAAATTGGAAAAGTTGAGTCGGGATTTAACTCACTGAGTGATTTAAAGAAATATAAAACAATAATACTTTCAACACCAAGAAATGCAAGTTTGAAGGCTAATGAAATAGATATTCTTAAGAAATACGTAAAAAGTGGAGGAGGTCTTTTAATAACTAGCTCTAGTGGTGGAGATTATACAAACAATACAAATCTAAATGATTTAACGCGAAATTTTGGATTTGAATTTGTACCAGATGAGATAAATGATTCAGTGAATTTTATTCACCTTCAAAAAAGACCAATTATTACATCATTTAAACCGCATGTTATAACCGAAGAGATTAATAAAATTGTCTTTTCGAGTTCATGTTCAACCCGAATTTTAGATTTTTTAGAAGATGATAAAAACATAAAAATTGATGGGATTTTAATCTCTGGATTAAATTGTTGGCATAAGAAATATGATGGAGAAGATTGGATTGAAGAAGATTACCCTAAAATTCCATTATTAGTCGCTGTGGAATATTATGCAGGAAAAGTAATAGCATTTGGCAATATAAGCATATTTTCTTCTCTTGCAAGAGAATATGGATTTACTGCCCTTGATAACGATATATTAATCGCCAATATTTTAAGTTGGTTGTCTGGTGGCATAGAATCTGAGGGGAAACTGGTAACAGTTGATTTGAATTTGGATTTATACTATTGGGCAGAAAGCATAGTTAAAGAAGAAAAATGGGTAAATATATCAGATCTTGTCAATGTTGGATTAAAATATTTTAAAGATAATTATCAAGGAATTATAGAAGAGATTCAAAAAATTAGGGAACGGAAATTAGAAAGGAAAATGGCTTATGAAAAAGCTGAAAAAGAAGCGGAAGAAATTATAGCTGAAGAAAAAATCCTTGAAAAAGTTCCGATACATGAGAGAAAGAAAGAAGATCTCGAGGAAATAATCAGTGCTTTGGAAGAGGTCACTGGAGAGAAATATGAGATCTCTATAGATTTAGATGAAGTGGAAGAAGAAACGACTGAAGTAAAACCTTCTTTAGAGTATACAGATGAAGATATAGAAGAATTTGAAAAAGGTTATCCTAAAAAGGCAATTTGGCATGGAAAACCAACAAAAGCTTTTAAGGAGTGGTTCGAAAAGAAGTATGAAAACTAAATTTTTAGGATTAAAGCCTTAGATAACCGATAAATAGAAATTTAACTTTACATTTTTTATCTTTAAGAATTTAATTTATTCTACTTATGGAAAGATTTGTATTTGTATTAGGATCAAATTGGCAACTCTCAATTGCTGAGCTCGAAAATTTCCTGAAAAATTCCACAAATAAGGGAAAAATTGTCGATTATTCAGCCAATATTGCTGTTGTAGAATTTGAGAATTTACATAAGGATAGACATTATGTTAATAGACTAATGGAAATACAATTCAATTTAGGGGGATGTCAAAAAATTGCAAAAATTTTTGATTTCATAGATATTCAAACAATTCATGATGCTTTTCCCTCAAAAATAGAAAATTATAAGCAGGTAGAAAGAAAGAGAAGAAAAATTTTGGATATAATTGAAAATATTCTTATCGGCAAAAATGGAATCTTTCCTAAGGTATATGAAAGCATATTTTTTGCCATCTCTATTTATCCCAATCTTTATGATGAGGAATATTATTCAAAAATAATAGTGAAACACTTATTACCTTTTCTTAATAAAAGAATAATGGAAATTTTAAAACAAAAAGGAACTATTAAGGCATTATATTACGAATATCCTGAAAAAAACATAAAAAACGGAAACTTAAATCCAATATTTCCACATCATGTAATAAAATATGAATTACTCAATGAAAATAGGGCAGAAATCATATTTGGCTTTACTGAAGAAGGAGTTTATATTGCAAGAACATTTACCGTTGATGATCCGAATTTTAAAAAAAAAATTGATGAAGAAAAACCGTTTAAAGAATTTAGAAGTTCAATTTCTCCTAAATTGGCATTAATCATGCTAAATTTTCTGAACCTATTTGAGAAGAGGGAAAACAAGAAAATAATTGATCCATTTGTTGGGAATGGTACAGTACTTTTATTCGCTTTATTACAAGATTTTCAAATTTATGGGTCGGACATAGAAGAGAAAAAGGTAAACAACACGATTCGCAATTTATATTGGTTATTGGGAGTATTGGAAGAGGAAATTCCTCCCTTTCTCAATAAAAAAATTTTAACTACTGATGTGAAGAATTTATCTAATTTTTTTGAGAGTGAGTTTTTCGATGGTATCTGTACTGAACCTGAATTAGGACCATTTTATCTTGATAAGCCTTATTACTTTCAAGCTAAAGAATTAATAGACGCGAAATTAGAACCTTTATATGACAATTTCTTTAGAGAAGCTCGTGAAATATTAAAATCTAAGGGTAGGATCAGTTTTATTTCCCCGGTTATTAGCACGATAGATGGAAAAGATGTTCAATTGAATATAGAAAAAATTGCAATCAAACATAATTTTACGCTGGTGCCAATTCTAGATACTTATCGAATCAACAGTAAATCTAATCAAAAACTCCAATTCCGTAAGAAACGCATAAATAATATGATAGATGCGAAAAAAGGTCAAATTATTAAAAGAAAACTGTACATTTTCGAAAAAAGTGAGTAAAAATGAATTATAGAGAGGTTTTAGATGAAATTGAAATAGCTTTAGAAGGAGAGGCTCACTTAGATGAATTGGCTAAAAAGAAGCAAGATCCTTTTAGAATTCTCATCTCAACAATTTTATCGGCACGAACAAAAGATGTAAATACTAGGATTGCAACTGATAAGCTATTTGCGAAATACGATACGCTAAAATTGATTGCTGAGGCAAATATAAATGAGTTAGAGGATCTTATCAAATGTTCAGGATTTTATAAAGTTAAAGCTGCTCGAATAAAAGAAGTGTCAAGGGTGTTATTGGAAAAATATGACGGGAAAGTTCCCGATGATTATGATAAGTTAATGGATTTACCAGGTGTAGGATCCAAAACTGCGAACTGCGTATTGGTGTATGCGTTCAAGGTTCCAGCTATCCCAGTAGACACTCACGTGCATAGGATAAGCAATCGTTTGGGATGGGTGAAAACTAAGAATCCTAACAAAACAGAACAAGCTTTAAAAGAAGAAATACCCAAAGACCTATGGATAAAATTAAACCGATTATTTGTCAGGTTTGGACAGCAAATTTGTTTACCAATTCGTCCCAAATGTCAGACATGTCCTATAAATGATACATGTCCTAAAGATTTCTCAATGGAAATCGAAATTAAAAGGAAAAGGAAAAGATCTTAATAAATTACTCTAATCTTTTTTTTCCTTACATAAATTAAGTAACCAAAAAGAAATCCCCCAAGTAGACCAAATAGGTGAGCCCATATGTTAATTCCTGGTTCTAAGGAGGCAACAATGAAAAATAAGATATAAAATGATGCAAAAAGTAAGAGTTGAGGAGATTCTGTCACGAGCATGACAAATGCCACTCCTATTAATCCAAATATGGCTCCAGAAGCTCCTAAACTAATAGTATTTTTGGATAAAAGGATTAATGAAAACAAATTCCCAATCACTCCTGAGGTTAAATAAATCACTAAGTACACTATTTTAGACACGCTTCGATCATTTTCTACAACAGCTCCAAAAATTAGTAAAGCTATCATGTTTGAAAATAGGTGCATGAAGTCTATATGAATAAATATTGAGGTTACGAGTCTCCAAATTTCAAATTCATTGATGATATTGCTATTTATTTGAACAAAATATAGGAAAGAATCAGCGGGTAATAAAAATCTAAAAGAGATATAACTGAAAATGTTAATGAAAATTAACGTTAACGTGATCCTAGCATTTCTCAAATTCTCGGCTTCTAAAACAAACATTCTAAGAAAAATTTAGTAATTCTAATACTATTGTAACAGTTCAAAATTATTATAATAAAGTATAATAATTGGTTTTTATATTATTTTTTTAACATTATTAGTTGATAAAAAATTGGATAGAGACGAAAAATTAAGAGAAAGAATAAAGACAAAGAAAAAACGTTTATTAGATTTGTTGATCTTAAACGAAATCTTAAAGGATAAACGATTAATTAAAGCGTTCATAGAAGTTCCTTTAGAAAAATTCATTCCTGATAAGTACATTAATGTTGTTAAGCTTTATGAAGATGTACCAAACCTCTTTTACTATGATGAACACAACCCTAGAAACTATAGAACAATTTCTGCCCCTCACATGATTTCAATAATGCTACAAGGGTTAGCTTTAGATACAAACGATGATTTATTAATATTAGGCGCTAAGAGTGGATATATCGCAGCTCTTGCCCATAAATTAGCCCCAAAGGGTGAAATCGTGATTCTAGAAGCTAATTCGGAAATTGCGAAGATTACATCCGATAATTTAAAGAAATTGAATTTAGATGATAATATTACCATTATTCTTAAAAATCCTCTTGATGGAATGCCAGAATTAAGCCCATGGCAAAAAATTTTAGTGACCGGAGCAATTGAACAATCAAAAATTCATGCTCTATTAAATCAACTAGATGAAAATGGAGGAGTATTATTTGCACCTATTGGACTAGAATTTGTTCAAACATATACACAAATATTAAGGCAAAATGATGAATTTTATGGAAAAAAACAATTACAGGTTAAATTTTCTCCGTTAATCACGCAAGTTGAATTAGATGATATTGAATTGATAACTGATTTAGAAGAATTTGAAATAAAGGATGACCCGATGAAAGTGGATGAGACTTTAAAGCCTTTTACTCAAAAATTAAACATCAAGTACACAAAAGATATACTGGATGATGTAATTCCTGAACAACCCGTTAAAATTGAAGCTGTGGATAAAAAGGAATTAGATCTTATACTATCTTTCTTAGTTGGAATAGAGAAGAATGTTAAAAATTTAAAAAAAGAGGAAGACATTGATAATTGTTTTAATTGTGTTGATGAAATAGAAATTTATCTCAATAATCTTAAGAAGTATAAAAAATCATTTGAAATAAAGATAAAAAGGATGCAGAACCTACTGAATCAAATCAGATCTTGCAATATTGTAAGAAAAGAATTAGAAAAGAAAGCATTTTCGGATTCACAAGTCATTGATAAGAAAATTGATATAATTAATAAACAGCTTGAGCACGTAGATGATTTTCTCGAACTTCTTAGAAAAGAGATAAGAAAAATCAAATCAATATGATAAATCTAAAAAAGTTTATTTTAAAAATCATACAGATTTAAAAAAAATAAAAAGTTTTTACTTTTTTAAAAATTCTAAAACAGCTCGCATAAAAACGGGTAAATCAGCAGGCATTCTTGAAGTTATTAAGTTATTATCAACTACAACAGGAGAATCTTCAAAATTAGCTCCTGCATTTATCATATCATCTTTTATTGCAAAATAACTAGTTGCCTTACGGTTTCTTATAACTTTAGCGGAAATTAAAACCCAACCAGCATGACAGATGGCTGCAACTAATTTTTGGGCTTCATTAATTTTTGCAACAAAATCTAATACATCCTTATCTCTCCTTAGATAATCAGGATTTTTTGTGCCACCTGGTATTATGACTCCATCATAATCGGTAGGATTTGCATCTCTAATTAACTTATCTGGCTTGATGGGGTATCCATGTTTCCCTTTAATTTCTCTTCTATGCAAGCTGATTAGTTCTGTTTCATATCCGGCTTCGTTTAATCTTATTCGAGGGTAATGAAGCTCAAGATCTTCATATCCATCAGTGGCAATTATAGCGATTTTCTTAACGATTTTTTTTTCACCTTTTATTATTATTGATATTTCTTGGATTAATAATGAATAGAAATTTAAGAAATCAATCCAAAATTTATAGCTCCAATATACAAGACTAAGATCGCAATTATTATAAATAGAGAATTGTAAGGTGGTGATATTATTCTATAAGGGATTTTTTTCTTGTAGTTTTGGTATTGCATTCCAAATTTTGGAATAAGGATGTATTTCTCTTTAAGAATTGCTTCTATTTCTGTAAGGAGAATTAAAATTGGAGAAAAAATTAAACCGATTAAAGAATCAAATACAAATACGAACCCTAGAAAAATTAGGAACCAAGCTGAATAAATTGGATGCCTTATTATTTGATATACACCTTTGGTGATTAATTTCTGATTCTTACTATTTTCTCTATTCGTTTTCAATGTGGTTCTTGCTAAAGAATTAAGTCTAATTGCTATCCCTATAAAAAGCAAACCAATTAATAGAAACCATATCCAATACAGGTAAAAATAGCTTATATTCTCTTTGAACCATTGAAAATGGCCAGAATTGACAATAGGAATTGAACATGAGCTTACAATCCATATTTTGGAATGAAATCTCCTGCACTGGATTTTGAATTTACTTCTAGGGTTTTTAATTTTTAAGGATACTATCCAATATACCATAAAATTTATTAAAAAAATGAGAACAAAGATAAGGGCAATTATGATCAAAAAAATCATCAAATTATCCGATAATAGTTAGTTCCATTTTGATTGATATATTGTATAATTATTATTTTTTAAATTAATTTATTGAAACTTCTCATAGTTTCCATACTTTCTTGCAGCATTTATAAAGGCACTCACATTTTCAAGCGGGATTTCCTTAAAAATTACCGTGCTAGGATCTAAAATAAAATGCCTGTTTTCTTTAAAAATATTTATTAAATTTCTTACATGGTCGTTGACTTGTTTTTGAGTACCAAAAGGTAAGATGTGACTAACATCTCCAAATCCAATTATAACAAATTCGGGGAATTGTTCATTAATGACTCGTGGGTCTGCTCCACCTTCCCAACCTTGTAATCCACGAAAACCAGCTTTCTGAAGAGAGGGAATCAACTCCGTTACATCACCATCAGAATGAATTTGAGGAATTAAGTTAGCATCTGAGATTATCGAAGTTATTTCTTTATAACGGGGTAAGAAATCTTGGTTCCAACGTTCAACAGAAATCATAAGTCGCCCCTTAAAGGCAACATCATCCAATACATTTACAACTTTTCCCTTTCCTCCTGTTGCTTCAATCAAACCCTCAACATTAATTTTAGTAATCTTCGCATAGAACTTTATCAATTGCCTATATAGTCTCGTATTTTTTTGAAAATTACGACTAAATGTATCCATTCCCATGCTTTTCCAGACTTTATCAAATATTCCATCAACCATTAAAACTGGAAAAATGTAAGGCGCTAATTTTTCATAACGTTTAATTGTTTTTTTAAGTAAGACATTATTATCTATTTGTTTAAAATTTGCGTATAATTCGTCTAAAATTTCAAAAGATTTTATAAAGCCTCCTTCATAGTAAGTAGACTTACGCCTTGTTGCCTGGCCATTCTCGCGTATTCTAATTGCTTTTCCCTTATCATCCTTTATTTTGATAGATTTAACGTGAAAGCTTGGTGGGAATGGAGCAAAAATAGAATCAAATCCCAGGGCGCAAGGAACATCATAGTATAAGTTGTTAAATAATTCTCCAAAATAATTACTAAGAATTACATCTTTATGCTTATCGATAAAGCCTTCTCTTATATATTGAACATGAGTAGGAACTCTATCTAACTTTTTCCGTTCCATTTCATCAAAAACAGCAAGATAACGCTCCCGGGCATTCATGTGTACCTTAAATGTAAAAATTGAAAGTCTTAAATAATTAAAATTTAAGATCCTATTAATTTCATTTTAAACTATTAAATATTAAATAACTTTCAAATCTAAATTGAATATATTTAAAATCTAGTTTTTAATTTAACATAAAATAATCTAATTAAGGTAATTAGAATGGAAGAAGAAGATAAATTAAGTAGAGATGAACTTGAATTATTCTACGAGGTCTTATTTAAACGAATCATGGAAATCATGAAAACCACCGAAGTAGATTTAGATCCATTTGGAGAAATGATAAACAGATTATCCGTGTTATCAGGCATCTTTTCATTTAGAGGAATGGTTACTCTAATTCCAGAACTAGTTGCATATGCAATTCGGTATGGCATGATGGTGGAGAAAGCGTATGAAGCGGAACAATTGAAGTTAGACGAAGATATACAAGGATTAGATGTTGAGGAAGGACGCATGCAACGTGTAACCAGAATTAAAAAAGATATTGATAAACTTAGTTTATATTTATAAACTCTAACATTTTTTTTTGACATCCTATTGAATAAAAGATCTGGAATAAACCCATTTAAGAAAGGTTATCTTAAGAAGGATCTATAGCTTGAAAAAATAGAAAAAAATAAAAATTTTTATTGACTTAAATTAAAAACAATTATGCATACTTGCTTTTAAAATCTCTTAATTTAGCGACGACTTCATCTCTCAATGAACCAACGATTATTTTATCTCCAAGAGCTCTCATCTCTTTTGAAAAGGCTAATATTTGATGAAGAACTGGTCCTGGTGGTAGAACGTCCCTTTTTTGTTCTAGAATTTGCGCTAATTTCTCTCCCGTGATTGCTTGATCAACTTGTTTATACAAGCCAATGAATACATCATGTACCATTCCTACTTGTGAATCAGCGACATGAGCTTTTGGGGTTTCTGTTCCTGCTGGAGGTGTTCCTGATCCACTACTAGGTGCTTGACCCCCTCTTCCTAACACTAAAACACTTGGTTCGGATCTGGGGTAGTCACCTGAACCAGTGCAATTATAATTGATACTTACAGATGCTCCTCCCTTTATTTCAGCAAGCTTAATTTGTAACTCTGATTCATCTCCTACTTGTACAACCTCATGGGTTGCTCCTTCTGGCGGGATAAATTCAGTTAAACTAAACCCAGCTGGAATCTTATCTTTAACAATGAGATTTTCTAATTCAACATCTCCTTTATTCTGAATTCTAACTGAAATGCTAAATTCTCCTTCTGCAAGTCCAGGTTTGATGCTCTTGAGTGTTTTGAGTTTCCTCTTTACATATTTCACTTTAACTTCTGGTTCTTGATCTGGAACTTTTACGAAGAACTTACCTTCTACTGGACTGTTAATTTCTATTTTCACGGGTGTCATGTATTGCGTTTCTGTAGGTGGTCTAGGATTTCTTGCTAAAAGAGGATATGAAACTGTCATCTTTTTCTCTGGGAGAAATTCATTGGAAAGATTGAATAATTCAACGTAAATTTGATGATCTTTAGAAAAATCTTGATCGCTTGGATCGATTAATATTCTCTGGACAAATTCCTCTCTTGAACTTATGTCTATATCTCCTAATGTGATTTTTATTTCTTTAACTAAAGGTGGAACAAAATCAGATGGAATCCCATCTGATACAAAGACTTTCTCGATTCTTGAAGAACCATCATTTACGATTGTATTCACTATTGACATGTTCGTGTTTGCATAGGCATCTACTTCAAGAGGATTTATTGCTTTATCTATTGTAGCACTTAAAACAGGATAAATAGTTGATTCTTTTGTGATCTCACCAATAACTCTTGGAATTAAGGCGAATAAAGGTGTAAATCCAATTTCAGAACTTAATTCTGGAACATCTTTAGATTCAACCTGAAAATCAAAATCCCACGAATCGTCAGGATTTAAGACCTTATCTGGCGTTTGAGAAACAACGGTTTCAGTACCAGTTGTAATCGTGTGTGATACTTTAGCATCTTCAAGCCTTACTTGAAACTCGGATTCATTAATGAATTCGACATTGCAATCCCACATTCCTGGCTGTGTGCCTTCATCTCTATCAATCCCGCTCATTGAATCTGTAAGCCCTCGAACTTCGGGATTAATCATCGTCAATTTATGGTTGTTTACTAAATAGGTAACATTTAATACACCAAGCGCTTGTTCATCTCTCTCTTTTGGATTTACTGTAAAGAATACTTCAAGTTCGGCTTTATTTTGCCCATCTAAGGAAGGGATTTCCCAGAACAAGATTCGTTTCCCGTTTTCTTCTTTCATACTAGATTCTCCAACTGTTGGATTTCTCAATTCGATTTCCTGAATAAATGCTGGTATGTCCCTAGTGGTTTTAATTTCTAGGATTGGCAAGCTTAAAGGATTTTCGAGAACAAGTTTTAACTTGCATTTATTGTCATTTTGAAATAAAAATGCATTATTTACCTTATCAGGATCCGATGTGCCTACATCAAAAATTTCTATTACTTTCAAACTTGGTTCTTTTAGATCCTTTATTTCATACTCCTTAGCAAATTCTTGGGTAGGATTTAAAGCACCAACAGTTAATTCTCTCGAATCTATGGAAGTGTTTACGGTTTCTTTAAGATCGCATACTAAATTCCAGAGTCTACTCCTTTGAGATGGATTTTTAACAAGTAACTTTCCATTTCCCGTAATTTCTTTTAAATTAGATGAACCGTCTAAGAGGACGGTTTCTTTATCCGTTATATCTACAACAACAAGATTTTGAGACATCGATAATCTTCTCTTATTTTTATTATTTAGAAAAAAAATTTGTATACAAAATTTGTAATAATAAAAAAATAAAGTATAGATTTTTATACCTTTAGGTTTCAATAAATACAAAACGATAATAAATTGTGATTAATAATAGAAAGCCAATTCCATTTCTTATGAGTTAAAATAATTAAGTTAAAAAAATAAAACTAAATTCAATAGTAAATTATTCTCTTAAGATTTCTTTAAGCAATTTTTTAATAAATCCCTCAAAATCATGCTTAATATATTTTACATTGATTAAATGACCTAAAAGCGGTGGTGTATGGTTTTCATCCTCAAATACAGGAATTATTTTCATTAATCCCTTTTTTCTTCTTTGGAACGCTGCTTGCCACTCATCATTTACAGCTTTAGAATTCATGGAGTTGTCAGTACAGAAAAGAATGAATACGTTTGTTCTCTTTAAAGTTTCATCCATAAATTTTACGATATTTTCACCACTATCTGATTCCCAAAAAAACACCTTTTCGATTTCTTTATACTTTTCTAGTTCATTTACAATTTTTTCCATTTGGAAATATTCAGAATCCAATGTAGAATAGCTTAAAAAGATACTTATTTGCTCACTATGTTTTGGTTGAATTCTTTCAGTAATTGATGGCATTTCTGGTATTTGCTGGGATTCTTGAAATTCTCTTTTAATTTTATGGATTGGTGTTTTAATGATATATTCGAATGTGTCACGAGCAAATTCAGTATAAAGAATTTCACCCCAAATACTAATAATTGAAAATCCCGCTATTCCACCTATTAATCCACCAACAATAGGAGATTTTCTTAAAGCAAAGTGAGATAAACTCGCTACAATAGCAATACCTATTATTGTAAATAAAAAAATTTCTAAGAGATCTCTATAATTCAACATAAATTTCATTTTTGCCTTAACACTAGTTTTTGGTTGTTTTTCAGTAAAAGAAATAAATAGTTTATACGTAAAAAGAATATCAAATCGACTTTTACGTCCCTTAAGCATGAATGATTGATTTGGCTTTGATTGGATTGTTTTTATTGAACCTGCTTTAGTTTCAAAATAAGCAGAGAGAGACTCTAACCATTGTTGAAAATATTTGTATACTAATGAACTAGGACCATCAACTTCTGAAACATCCTTCCTTAAAATTAAACTCATTTTTAGGATACCGATTTCTTAAAAAACATTATATTCACTATTAATTAAAATTTATATGTACAAATTCTTAATAAAATTACTCTATTTATCCTAAATGATGAGATAATGGGAAGATATTTTTATTGACTAAAGGAATTTATGCTTGTGAATATCTTGAAGAAAACGCAAAAGATTGAAAATCTTGACTATATTATTATATTATTATTAAAAATAAAATTAAAAATAACTTTTAATTAGCAATTTTTCTTGCTTTAGATAAACTATAATAACATGATGATAAAATTAGTGTGAATCGTAATAGATTTTGGGAAATTATTAAAAGATTTAATTCTTTAATGAATTCAGCAATAGAAGGGCCAAATTGCTTGAAAACATGCAAAGGAGATTGCTGTTCAATTAAGATTAATGTTCCTAAAATATTAGCTGAGGAATATGTTAAAAGAGGTTATGCTGATAAGGATGATTTCATTAGAAGTGATGTTTTTAGCTTTAAATTAAGGTTTGATGAAAAGAAAAGAAAGTGTTTTTTATTTGATAAAAATTTAAATGGCTGTTTGGTTCATAATTCAGGAATTAAACCCCCACAGTGTTGGATTTACCCTACCAAATTTACAAATTCAAAAAATAAGCCAATTAGATGTAAAAAGGCAAATGGGTGGAAAATAATTGATACTGAGAAAACGAAAGAAGCAGAGGAATTATTAAAATATTACACTTTCCTCTGTCAGCTTGAAGCTAAAAAAGAAATAAAAAATATCTCTCAGCGAATAAACAATGGTCT
Source organism: uncultured archaeon (assembly GCA_964481225.1). GTDB lineage: Archaea > Asgardarchaeota > Lokiarchaeia > Sigyniarchaeales > SOKP01 > Loki-b32. The sequence goes on from CAYZTE010000005.1 coordinate 22,026, forward strand.
ATTAGAAAGCGACTTAAACCTTTTATTAAGGAAGAGTTCTCCAAGTCAAATTGCGGGTATTAAAGACACTTGGGATAATTTTAAAATTTTACCAGCTGAAGGGATATCATTACAGATAAAAAGATTTTGCCAAATATATAATGAAAAATGTAGTTATGTAGACAATTTTTTAAAATGCAAAAAACTGTGTGAAAAAGTAATAAATGGATTAGTAAAATTTTTACAACAAAATTTAAATGAATATGTAAAAAAGGAAGGTCCCGATACTGATGGAGAATACTCTTTTATTAAGTTATTTAAATTTATAGAAAGTAATAATAATCTTTGGGAGAAATGATTTTTTTTGTCGCACATTTCTAATTCCTTAATACTTAGTTTTAATGTCTAAATGTATGGATATTTTCTCCATAATACACGTTTTTAAAATAATATTTGGATCATATTCAAATAATACATTTATAATTAGGTTATATAAGAACTAGTGAATGCTCATGTCCTTAGGAGATAAAACCTTAGGCGATTTGGCTAAAAATGTTTTTTCAGAAAAATATAAATTTGTTGATGGACCTGTCCAATTTAAAGGTAAATCTGGAAAGTTTTGGACATTTGATGCTATTGTAAAGAGTAATCTTCATACATTCGGAATTTTTATAAGAGATTGGAAAAGAGAAATTTCGATAACCCAATTACGCCAACTGCATAAGGCTTGCATAGATACGAGTATTCAAGGAGGAATAATGATTTGCAACATCATAACAGATTTTTCTCGGGAATATAGTTCTCAATTTGGACTTCAATTACTTTCAAGAGGGCACCTCATCTCAACACTAAGAAGAAGGAAATTTCAAAACGATTATTAAGGATACGCTTAAGCATTTCTTGAATTTTTGCCTTTAAACTAGATAATAAAGATATTAGTAAGCTAATTTTTTCTTTAATAGACACCTACTAAAAAAAATGTTAAAAATTTATAAAAGAGTAAGTTAAACTATTAAGTAAGATACATTAGAAAAAAATTCTAGTGAGAAAAATTTGATATTTGTATATCAATTCAACGAAGAGATTGGAGATTTCGAAGAAGTTGAGATCCACGAGAATGTTGCTTTATTTGAGTTACTTGACTCTAATAAAATTTTACTTTTTGTTGATATGAATAATAGCAAGGTTTGGATTTGGGAGGGGAATAATACAAGTACTAGAATGAAATTCATATCAGCACAAGCTGCTCCTCATGTAAGAGATAAACACGATGTAACCTTTACGATTACATCTGTAGACGATAAAGAAGAAACCGCCGCCTTTAAAATACTGGTGGGGTTATTATAAACTCGTCTTAAAAATTAGATAATACCATGGGAAAATTATATTTATAACATCAAAACAATATTTTATTTTTTTACGTGAATTCTTTTTTAGATATAAACGATTTATTCACTTAAATACAAAATTAATTTATTTATTATTAGAGAATTTAGTAAATTTAAACAGATTAGAATTAGCATTTAACTAATTTAAAGTTATGGCTCCTAAAGACGAAGAAATTGAAGAAGAATATGTTTTCGAATTTTATGAGGAGGATTATGCCGAATCGTTAGAGGAAGAAATTCCAAAGGTTATTGAAGAATATAATGAAATAGATTTTGAGCATGAATTAAACGAAGAACAACTCGAAATTGTAAATAATATTAATGGCCCGATGTTAATCATCGCGGGAGCAGGTTCGGGAAAAACAAGAACTATCGTGTATTCAGTTGCTAAACTTTTATTATCAGGAGTAAAACCAAATCAAATCATATTAGTTACATTTACAAATAAAGCTGCCTATGAAATGACAAAACGGGTTGAATTACTTCTTGGAAAGCGCCCAAAAGGAATTTGGGCAGGGACGTTTCATTCAATCGCTAATCGATTTATTCGAAGATACGCAAAAACATTAGGATTAAAAACAAGTTATACTATAATGGATGAAACAGACGCAAAAGCATTAATGAAACTTTCAATTGAAAAAGTCAATGTGAAAGAGATTGAAGAACGCTTCCCAACCGCTGGGATGGCAAAATCGATTTTGTCTTTCTCTATTAATTGCAATAAATCAATTCGAGATGTGATACTTTGGAAATATAATCAATTTGATAGTGAAGTGGTAATTAAGAAATTAGAAGAAGTTTTTAAGATTTATAAAACCAAGAAGGCTCAAGATAATCTAGTTGATTTTGACGATTTATTAATATATTGGAATCAATTATTAGATGAGAGATCTGTTGCTCAATTAATTGCTAGGACCATAAAATATGTTCTTGTTGATGAATACCAAGATACAAACTATATCCAAGATGAGATCATACATAAAATTGTAAAGCAAAATCCAGAACACAATGTAATGGCAGTTGGAGATGATGCTCAAAGTATATATGCATTTCGAGGAGCAAATTTCCTAAACATTCTAAATTTTGAAAAGAAATACAAGAACTGCAAGAAATATATGATAACTTATAATTATCGAAGCGTTCCTGAAATATTGGAACTAGCAAACGACTCAATTGAACATAATGAAAAACAGTTTAAAAAAATCATGCAAACTACTCGTCCAAATGGAGTCTTGCCATTCCAAGTAAATGTAGGAGATGATAAAGAACAAGCACGTTTTATAACAAACCAAATTTTGAAATTGCGTTTTGATGGTTATGAATTAAATGATATGGCGATTCTTGTTCGAGCTGGTTCTCATTCTCTGAGAATTGAACTTGAATTAAGAGCAAAAAATATACCATATGAGGTACGAGCAGGAGTAGCGTTTTTTGAAAAAGCTCATATTAAAGATTTGATAGCTCATTTACGAATAATTGAGAACCCGTATGATGAAATTTCATGGTCTCGCATTTTTTCTATCATACAAGGCATAGGGAGCTCATCCGGGTCAAAAATTTTTGAAGCTATTTCCCAAACTGAAAGCCCAATCGATGCATTAATTAATAAGATGTTCTATGCTGAGAAATTAAAAAGTGATCGAATATCTAAAGAAGGAATAAAAAATACAATATCCCATGTTAAAAATCTTGTAGGATTTACGTCAGAGGATATCCCGTCTGAAGTTATCAAAAATTTAATACTAATCTTAGAAGATTATGTTAAATCAAAATACGAGAATTGGCAAGATCGAATAGAGGATTTGAGTCAATTAAGCATTTATGCTCAAAATTTTCCAACCATTCGAAAATTTCTCGAAAATCTCAGTTTAAACATGTCTAATTTAGAATCTAAAACTGTTTTAGCCGGGAGCCAAGTAGAAGAAGAAAAACCTTTAGTTTTATCTACAATTCACCGAGCAAAAGGACTTGAATGGAGCATCGTATTCATATCCATGTTATGCGAAGATTTTTTTCCTTCCTCAAGAGTGAGAGGGGATCCTGAAGGTTATGAGGAGGAGCGACGCGTATTTTATGTGGCGGCAACAAGAACTAAGGATCAATTGTATCTCATATCACCTTCTATGGTTCAAGGATTTAGAGGATATCAGACTGTAAGAATCTCTCCATTTATATCTGAATTAAATCCTAAAGTCTATCAAAAATCATCCGTACAATTCAGATCAAAGACAAAAGAAAGTAGAAAAGCTTATAATAAACAACAGAAATCTCTTTTTAAAACAGCAGATCAACTATTAAAAGAAGATAACCCAATAAGAAAAAGGAGTAGAAGTAAGAAATAAATAAAGTTTACTTTTTCAGGGCTTTTTACTTATTTTCATGCGTATAGAAAGGAATGAGATAAATAGTAAAAACTTAAATATGATATATGAAGTAATAAAAATTACCAATATTTCAATATTAAATTTCTTTCAAAAAATAATTGAGGGTAGAAAAAAAAATGATCTTTATGGTTACCCAATGGATTCCATATAATAAAACAGATGAATGGTTTAAAGCATTTCAAGGCGTTAGAGGCACCCTTCCATCTGTTATAAAGAAATGGCAAACATTCACGGTTGTTGACGAAAATCGTGGTATAAAGGGTTATAATCTTATATTTGTAGAAAAAGGAAACGCTGATGAAGCAATGATTGAAATTTCAAAATTAACTGCTCCATTTTGGAAGATTGAAGGATTTGCGATGAAGGTAGAACCTGTTTTTGGAATGAGAGATGCTATAAAAGTACTTGGCAAAACTCTTTAAATTTAGAATAAAAAATTTTTTTTTCTATATATTTTAACTTACAATTTATTGAAATAACTCAAATTCTCTTTAATATATTCTAATAAATCGGAATAGTCTATCGTAGTTTAAATAATAAGATTTTAACTAATTCAAAGAAGATAAATAGATTTCTAATTCCAGATTAATAGAATATCTTATTTATTTGGAATCAATATGACTCAATATTATAAATATGAGATGTAAGTGAACGGAATTTGAATGTGGCCGTCTTAGATGTGGAGACAACAGGATTAATCCCTTTATACGATTTAATCGTAGAAATAGGAATTGTTGAGTTAAATTTATTAACCGGTGAAACTCAAGTTTTATTCGATTCTGTTGTCAGAGAACCTAAGTTTGGAGAGGAACATAAAAATTCATGGATTTTTGAGAATTCAGATCTTACATTTGATGAAGTAAAAAACGCTCCTTCATTTGATGAAATAATTCCTGAATTACAGGAAATATTTAATGAATATTGTGTAACAGCATTTAATAAATCATTTGATTTAGGATTTTTAAAAGCTCGAGGTATAAATGTGCCATACGAACTCCCATGTATAATGTTAGCTGCAACAAATATTCTCAAAATACCATTTCTGAGAGGAAAAAAGGAATGGAAATGGCCAAACTGCCAAGAGGCTTGGAATTTCTTCTTTCCGAACAGCTATTATATCGAAAAACATCGTGCGTTAGATGATGCTCTCCACGAAGCAATGATCCTGTTTGAAATATATAGGCGTAGGCTTCTTCCTATATTTGAGGAATTGTATTAAATTTTATTAATATATTACAAGCCACATTTTTCTCTAATTTCCTTCTCCGAATATACATGATTACAATCCTTACAATAGTAATTCCGATCTGTATTTATTTTTAATATTTCACCACAATTTGGGCATTGGATATAAACTTTAAAATATCTAAAATTTAGATTTAAAGATTCAATTCGTTTTTTATTATCATTTCTTTTTTTCGATTTTATACCCATTTCTTTTCAAACTATATATTATAAATTTGATTAAGAATACTTTCTAATAATTATAGAGTTCTATTTCTCTTTATATTTAAAAGAAAAAATGATCTGCGAATAATAAGATTCTGTTTCAATGATAAATTTATATTAAATTTATGAACTTTCTTTTGAAACCTTAGTCACGTGATTTTCCTTTTCAAAATGGAAAATATCAGTTACAAAAGAATCAAGATTTCTCTCATGAGAGATTATGATCATTTGAGAAGTATTTAGTTTTTCAAAAATTGGTTGCATTCGATTAATTTGTTGTTGACTAAATCCATCAGTTGGCTCATCTAAAATTAATAGGTCTCTCGTTTTTACTTCTTGATGTCGCTCATTAATTATTTTATTTAGAGCTAATCGATAGGCTAAAGAAAGCCCACTTTTTTCACCCCCGGATAAATCTCTAAATGGTGATTCATGGCCATTAACGTATACAATTGGTTGAAAATCGTCAGTTCTGATTTCAACATCGATATTTTTGTCTTCTACTAATTCATGGAACCATTCTTTAAAATAAGAATTAAAGTGATGAGCACTAGATGAAAGTATCTTTTTTTCAATATCTCTAATGAGCACAGGAAATTCCACAACTACCCAATTTTTAAGTTCGTTGAAATAATTCAACTTATCTTCTAGCATTTTTTTAATTTGTATATTAGATTTTAATACTCCTAAGTCTTTTTGTAAATATTCAAGAGTTTTTCTTTGAGCGGCCAATTCATTTCCAGTTGATTCTTTATTGGATTTCAGTTTATTTAACTTAGATTTTTCTATAGTGAGTTTATTTTTTATCTCTTTCCCTAATTTTTTGAAGTTGTCTAAATTTACAATTTTATATTCTGACAAAATACCGATTATATCTTTTTGGTTATATTTAATTTTAGCAACTAATTCATTCACATGTGTATTTAAATCTGCTTCTCTTTTCCTTTTTTCTGAGAGTAGATTGTTTAATGAATCTCTTTTACTTTCATTTTTTTGAAACTCACGTAAATCCTTGAGTATTTTTTTTTGCTCATCTATATTTTGAGTCAGCTCATTAATTTCATTTGATAGTTTTCCTACTTTTAAAGACGCATCTTGAAATTCTTTTTCAAATCTATCTTTCTCATGGATAGCTTGCCCGCATAAAGAACACTTGCCTTCTTTTAATAGCTTATCTACATCCGTTAAATTTTTTTTAATGACAGCTATTTCTTTTTCTTTTTGAGATTTTAAATTTTGAAGTTTTTCAAGTTGGTTTTCTAATTGATCTTCACTGAGTTCGGTTTTAATCTTAATTTCTTTTATTTTTTTTAACTCATTTTCTTTTTCGGAGATTTCATTCCGAATTTTACCCAATGTTGAATTTGTTTTCTTTTCTTTTACTATGCATTCGTTGATAATAGACTCCTTACTTTCAATTTGCACTAATTTTTTAGAATGAGTTTCTAATTCTTTTTGGACGTTTTCAACAATTTTTTCTTGGGAAGATATTTCATTCTCTTTTTTTTTTATTTCCGATTCAATGTCATTGATTTTCTTTTTTACCTCCTCAATTTCTTTCTCTTTTTGAAAGATTTCTTTTTCTGGTTGACCAATTTGTTCAAGTCTAATCCTTAGTTCTTTTGTCTTGTCATTTAAAAAATCCTTCATAATTTCTATGTTTTTAAGTGCAATTTCATATTTTTCAATGCCAAATACTTCCTTTAATATCTCAAATCGTTCATCTGGATCTGCTTGAATAATTTCTTTTATTTGTTCTTGAGGGGTATATACCGTGTATCTGAATAGAGGAAGTTTATTTGCTCGTTCATAACGAGAAACAGAATAAGAAAGTAAAGCTAATATTTTTCTTCGCATATCCGTAGGAGCATATGTTGTTTTAGTTCCATTATCATGATCTATAAAAATACATTCATCTTGAGAGATCTTACTTTTTCGATCTTTTGATAAACTGCGTTTAATTGAATATTTCTTGCCATCTATGGAAAAAGTTAAATTAACTGATGCTTTTTTCTCTCCCCTTCGTAAGAGAGATTCTCCGCTTAACTCTCCATGAATTAAGGTTCCAAATAATGCGAATTCTATGGATTTTAATACCGATGACTTTCCACTTCCCACATCTCCAAAAAATAACATTGTTGATGTAGGAAACTTCATTTTTTCGCGTCTAATGCTTCTAATATTTGTTATTTCTATAGACTTTAGAATCACTTTTTACGCTCCGTAGGTTTCTGGATTTCAAATATACTTAAAAATGCTTGTTTTAGAGACTCATTATAATTCATAACTTTTGTTCCAATTTGCCTTTCTGTTCCAAGTGTGCTCAATAGTTGATGTATTTTTTTTTCAATTTTAGCAATTGGAAAGTCAATAATTTTAACCTTGCTCGCATGTTCCTTTATTAAAGCAGCTTCAATTTCTTCGTTAGATTTTCCTACTGAGACACTTATCGATTGATATTCCACTGTCGTGAGAGCATTTTTATTAATTGAAACTTCATAAGCACCTTTATCACTAAACAATTGAATTATTTCATTATTCTTCAGCTCATATGTCTTACCTGAAGATAACGGACCAAAAATTCTAATAGTAACAATTTTATCTTGAAGATCTTTATTAGATATCTCAAATTTCAGTTTGTTCAGAACATCAGGCACAGATTTATTGGTACAATCCAAAAAAATACTTTCAACATCGATAACCTTGATTGGATTGAATTTAACTTTTAGATCTAATTCTTCACCCCTGATTTCACCTGAGACAATGCAAAAACCTCCACACTTAATTCTTTCAAGCTCCCTGAAATCGGTAGGAAAAATACAACCTGGGTAAATAATATTATTTTTCTCACTAACATTAAGAATGATTCCTTTTTCCTTCAATTTTTCGGGAAGTACTTTATGAAGATGACCACCTGCATAATAATCAAAACCTTGAGGTAATAAAGACTTAGGAGCAGATTCCATGTCCTTAAATTCTTTAGGTTTTAATTCATTTAACATGGTGTGCAAAATAAAGATCTTTGGACCTTTTTCAGCTTCAAGAAATTTTCTATCTAGATCATGATAATCCTCTATTTCAAGACTACGCTTTCTAGCTCTTAAACCTGTCAATTTGATTTTAGTTTTATGATCTAAGAAAAAATTTAGCTTTAGCTTATTATTTTCTGTTAATTCTCCTTTCGATACATCTATAAATAATCCAGCAGTAATTAATGGTCTAATCATTGATTTATTTGAAGGGGAAAAATCATGAGATCCCATTATTCCATACACAGGGATTTCGTGATCATTTAATTTTTTCAGCTCTCTTGTCGCTAAATCTATTACTTCTACTTTTGGATTGCTGACGTCATATAAATCACCACTTAGAATAACAAAATCTACCCCCTCATCAATGATACTATTCACTACAGTTTCAAACGCTTTATACCCCAACTCATTTATTCGTTCATTGCGCCAAGCACCTAAATGTACGTCGGAAATATGAGCAAATTTAACCTTCATTATAATTTTCTATTTAATTTCTGTTTTAATTAAAATCCTGGAGAGCTTTTTTTTATCTTCTTATCTGATTTTAGTATTTCTATTTTAATTTTTATTAAATCTTCAAATAACGGGATCTTAATTGGAATTGCGAACTTGGTAAAATTTGAAGTGACTATAGCCTCACCGATATCTAAACTAGCAATTGTTTGGCTGTCGTCTGAAAGATCTTGAGCAGAACTTTCTATTAAAGTTCTTCTCTCGGGACCCATTTCATTTCCAAGTATTATTTTTGTATTCATATTCGCTAAAATTTCTCTATCTATTAAACTAGGTAATTGTGTTATTCCAATTAAGCCAATATTGAACTTCCTACCTTCTCTTGCTATTTTGCCGAAAACATTATCTCTCGTTTCTAAAACTTTTTTTCCTATTACTCTTGGAGCTTCCTCTAAGACGATAGTAATAACTGGTTTATCTTCTAATTGATCCCTAAATTTTAATCTTTTATATTCATTAAATATATTTTCAACTATGATGGTCGCAACAAATATTTCTCTAGCTCCTTCAAATAAAGATGTATCGACAATTACCGTTTTCCCTTCTATTAATGAGTTTACAATATTGCTTATCGTTGATTCGTATCCATTTAAGGTATAAATACCATTCTCTAGAATATTATTATTTTCATCAAATCCAAAATTCAATAAAATTGCTAATCTTCTTCTGATGACATCTAAAGTACCTCCATGAAGTCCTTGAGGTCTTTGATATAAAGAAATATCATCACTAAAAATTGCTTGAATCCAATTCTCTCTATGTAATCTATAAAACCCTATTAAAGCTTCTATTTGAGGTTGTGTAAAATAAAGACTACCCATTATATGAATCGGTTCTATTAAATTTATATTGAATCTTAAATCGAGCTTCCCAGGAATTGACCTTATAGAATAAAAATCGATGTATTTGGAACTTTCAGAATGCTCCTTCAATCCCTTCTGCGTTCTACTTCCATAATATTCATTATGAGGGTCAAATACGAGTTTACCGCAATTTTGATTTTCCATTAAGTCATAGAGAATAGTTTTTACTAAATTCGATTTACCTCGACCGGTGGTAGCTGGAATTAGAATGTGGTGCTTTAAAACATCTGTTGCTTCAAGCTTAACCTCTGTTTTTAAAATTTTAGACCCTGAACGAATTTTACCTAAATTTAAAGGATTATCGATTTTTTCTTCCTTGAAAAATTCTAGATGGGAATCATCAATATCATATGTATCTGAGAAAAAGGTTGGTAATTTTTTTGGTAAAAACAATTTATTTTCCTTTACAAATATTAAAGGCCTTGCCAGCGCTAATACATAATTGCGCAATTCAGGTTCATAAATTTTTAAATCAGACCTCTCTCTCTCTAATCCATAGCCTGCCATTAACTCTAGCGCGGGATCGGGTATTTGACTTCCATAGAACAAGTCTTTAATTTGATAAATACTATAATTTTTTCTATCTTTACCAGCAATAAACAATTGTCCTAACTCAAATTCCTGATCTGATTTCTGTCTTAATGTTAATTTAACAAAAGACCCAGTAACAAAACTTCCAATTTTTTTTCCTAAATCCGCCATTTTTTTACACTTAAAAAATTATCTTCTTATTAAATTTAATAAATCGTGCGCATTTACAGAACGCAGACGAGGTAGGATAAATTTATTGTAATCGTCTTGATCAAATTCTGCAATTAATTGAATTTTTTGAGGTTCTAATTCCTTAATGCTAACAGCGGCAAGTTGATCCGCTTTGATAAGACCATAGGGGTATCCTGGATAAGATAGATCGTTAGAATTATAAGCAAGATTAGAAATTATTATTTCACGTTGGTCTTCTGACATTTTTTTTGCTTGATCTAACAAAATATCGAACCTAAATGAGTATAGTGAATTTTTATGTAATTTTACGAAATATAAATCTGCTTTTTCTTGAGCTTTTGTAATTCTGTATATAGGATGATAATACCACGCACTATTTGGAAATTTTTTATTCCCAAGATAATCAATTATAGAATTAAGTGAATTTCCATTTTGAGTAATCAAACGACAAGTTTTTGATAGTCCTGTTGCTGTAATTCGTTTTTTAATAGCTATATCATATAATTCTTCCGCTAATTTTGTTTCACCAGTGTAACCTGTTTGCAGTGAACCATCTCTTACAAAAATGCTTCCTTCATCTAATTCATTCGAAATAAATTTGGTTGCATAAGTCCATTCCGCAAATCTCATTGCTATACCCCCAAAATCTTCAATATTTGGTAAACTGAACCATCTTCCTCTTATAGAGGGATCATCTATAGGAAATTTTAAATCATTTTTGGGAAGATATTCTAAGAATTTTGGTTCTACAGGAAAAAAGCGTGTAAGATAAACTAATGAATCATCCTCAAGTTGTTCTAAAACTGTTGCGCTGTAGAATTCAATTTTCACAGGAGTTTTTTTTGGTTGTGTCCATTTATTGGAAGTAAATAGAACCCCTGCTACACGGTTCAAGCTTATATTGAAGTCTGCACTTCTGATAATGGGACCATTTCCACCATCGACAAAGCCAATATTTTTAACATCATCACATTTAGGAATCTCAAATATTCTTTGTTCTTCAATCTCGAATGTTTCTTCTTCTGAGCTAGAGGCGTAGGGTAAATCTTCTTTAGGATATCCCAATTTATGATTTTCTATAAACTGTACACATTCTTTTAATGGATTTTTTCTTTTTTCAGCGTTCATGTTATAAAATAAATGACTTTTTTCAATATATAAGTTTTATATTAATAATTCTTTTAGACTCAACAGATTTAACAGTTTTTAGACATTTATTTAATTTGTTGTTAACAACATATTGATTTCTCTATTTTTAAATAGAAATTTGGATTGAACACATGATAAATTTTAAAGAAAAAAGAAACTAATAATTTAGTTTAAAACGGGAATCAATCATATCTAGATAATGTAAAATCTCGGCTTCGTCAATTTGAGGTTCAACAACAGAATCCCATTCTTTTTTTCCATGATGGCTTAAAATCAAATGCCTGATTTTGTTTTCTAAATCTTTAGGAAAATCTTCAATTCCTTTTATTACCTTCGTAACAAATTGATCTCCTAAGATTAAATGACTATATAATCTTCCTTCAATAGTTTTCATAGGTAAATCATTATTCAAACTAATCTCAAATATTTTACCAATGTCATGCAATATTATACCAGTATAAATTAAATCGACATCTAGAAGGGTATTTCTTTCATAATAACTGATTAATTGATCAAAGATGGTAATCATTCCAACTGTATGCTCTAAATTCCCATATTTATAATTATGATGGTGAATTATTGATGAAGGGCATTCAATATATTTGTTTTTTATATCTTCATCTGATAAAATTTTCTCCAATAGTTCTCTTAATTTAACGTTTTGTATATTTAGAATAATTTGATGTATTTTCCTAAATAAGGAAACTGAATCAATTTTAGTTTGCTTAACAAAATTATTTAAATTAAATTCAGATTTTTCTAATTTTCTATAATTTGTAATATCCATTTTTCCAAATTTTATTTTATACATACAATCAATTTCCATAATATTACCAATTTCAAATTTTTTTATTTCTTGTTGATATTCTTCCTCATTGCTAGTCCATTTATTAAAATTTGATAATTCACCTGATAGATCTCTAAAAGTAATGATAAAATAAGGTCTTCCATCTTTAGTGTGCTTCTTAGTATGGTTAATGACTTGTAATTTAGTATTAAAACTAAAATCATTACGAGCTTCTCTTATTTTTTGAAGAATTTCGTTTGCTTTCAAAATTTCACTCAATTTCTAACCATTTAGGATTAATTTTTGAATTATTTATTCTATTCAGACTACTTCTTCTGCATTATGATAAATATGAATTAGCGAACTTAAAATTAATCTATTAAAATTTTAATAATTACAACATCACACAGTTGTTCTAAATAAAATATAGTAAGAAAGGATTAGCAGATGTCTTATGAAGTAAAATAGAATCTCAATTTATCTTTTCTATAAGGGATTGTTAGAAATGATTTACATATTTTACATCGAAATATTATCTCTTCATCAGTCTCATCCCAATATACAATTTCATCACTATTACATCTAATGCAAGAACCAGATATTTCATCTAAAATTCTTTTTATTTGTTTTAATACACCTTTGTTTTCCAGATCAGAAAGTACTTTCTTCAAATCAATTCCCTTAGACATTTTTTCAATTCACCTTAATACACTTGTATAATTTATTTTTTATTACTGATTGAGATTGAATATATTTAAATAAAAAATGAATAAATAGAGGGAATTCTTTATTCCCAGATTTCAAACTAAATGACTATTAACACCTTAATAGGATAAGAATGCAAACTAAAGAAAGAGAAGAATAAAAAAAAAAATTAGGTAATAAAGAAAATTTATAAGTCTCGTGCCTTTACGGTCTTTCTGCCGTTTGCTTTTGCGCGTTCTACAGCTTTATCAAGTATCCACATTATGTAACCATTTAGGGCATCTCCATCAAGAACCCCACTGCTAGTGTTGCAACCATTGCCTTTGATATATTCCCGGACTTTTGATTTCACGAACAAAGGTTCAGTCCCAGCTTTTTTTGCCATTTTTAATCCTCCACATTTTAAGTTTTTGTTAAAATTTATTTAAAACCAGTTTTAAAATTAAAATTAAATTGTTTTTGTTAAGTATTTATTTTTTAACTGTATTATTAAATGTTTGTGATTTCATCGAAAATTTTGAATTTCCTTTTTTTCCGTGGAATTTTAGGAATAGAACATAATTTTTTGAAACATCAAAAGAAATGCCAAAAAAGGGTTATCGTTTAATTTTGCAAGGATTAAATTAATGCCTTCTTAATCTAATGTTCAAGATAAATGAAATAAATGCAATTTCATAAATTTTAATAATTAATCAATATCTTAAATCTAATTTGATATAGAAATATTAATTTGCATGAAATCTTGTTTTTAGGAATAAATTAATAAAAAAAAAGTAAATTTGTTTTATTGTATTACCGAACTACAATTTCCTGCTTATTTTGGAGGCGCGAGTACGATCTCAATGCTTGAGACGTTATTACTTTGTCCATTTTCTCCTTCAAGCTGTTCGGTACTAAGTTTAATGTCCGTGTATTCAGTTCCTTTAAGGAATCTGTTTCTAAGGATTTCACATACATCAACAGCATGCGAAATAGCCCTACCTCGAGCTTTAACCGTACATTCTTCACCTTTATTAAGGATCATCATGGTAGCCATAACATAATTCATTGTAGGGCGTCTTCCAACGAACACAGCATTTTCATCTTTGCTCATTTTTAATTTCCTCTTTTGTTTTTTATTTTTTATTGTATTTCCTTATTTTTCTAGCTTTTTTGAGTTTGCGTGTTATGTATTGATGTTTTAACGTAATTTTTATTTTAAATTACGTAATAACAATTTTTTGAAATTGTAGAAATTTTTTAAATTTTATTATCAGATTAATGAAGATTTTGAATTTCTCTAAAAAAATGCTTAAGATTTTTTAAGGTAAGCTGAATTCAATGCTAAAATTTTAATAAAAGAAAATAAAAGAATTTATGTATTGTTATAACCCTTTTAATTTTACACCCAAGAACATCAGTACCCAGCTAAAAAAGCATAGAAGAACACCAATAAAAATTGCGTTTCCATTAGGACCTAAGTCCTCAAACAATGCTGGAAAGTCATCCAGCATTAATAATGCACCCATACTACCTAATATTAAACCTGCCAAGGCTATTATAAAGGATAGAATTACAATAAACTTAGTTGGCGGAGTCCAAGCCATTTAATATTCACCTATTTTTCTCATTAATTTTATTATAATTTTTTTTTAAAATTAAATTGTGAGAGTATGTAGAAATAGGACGAAATGTTATTTTAATGTTAATCTTTTCATCAATTTCTTATTCTTTTAAATATACAGCCATAAAAAGTTAGAGATAACTATTGAATTTATTATTACTATTGTAAGTCAAAATCGTCTTCTTTGGTTAAATCTATTATGTTTCTCGGCTCATTCTTTTTAAGTTTTGGTCTGGGTCTTATTTCCATGTCTTTTTTATCTTCCTTTTCATCTTTTTTAACAAGATCCCATATTATACTTATTATGAGTAAACCTGAGACAATGACAAGAAGAGGTATCAACAATCCTGAATCCGTTAAGATAATCTTTACCCATCCAATGTAAGGAATTCTTCCAACTACAACACCTAAAATTCTGGTATCTGGAACCCAACTATCATCAGGTGTAGGGTTTGCATCTCCTTTAGTTAAAAATAACCATCCATTATCATATCTCTTATCAACAACACGATGGACGATGGGATCGCTTGGTGCACCAGGCCAAAGTTTTCGAGCATCGTATACAATAATATCTCCCTCTTTACCTTCTATAGTTCCATTTTTAATATCCGCAGGATCTTTTCCTTTTAAAAATAATAAATCACCTTTAAGGATTTTAGGCTTCATCGAACCTGATACAACAACCACCATTGGAGTTTTTGTATCCAAAGCAATTCGCAACATGAAATAAAACAAAAAAGCCCCAGAAAAAGCAAATCCAATTAAAATCAAAGCGATGATTATCTTTCTTTTTGATGTGGGTTGTTGTTTGGGTTTTGAAGTCTTTTTTAAAACACTACTATTCATGATTAAAACATTCAGCAGTCCTATGGTCAAAATAAATCAAAAAATCAATATAAATCTTCTTACTAAAATATTTGAATGCCCAAATATGAAGATCGAATTATTGAGTATTGACTCATCCTACTTCATATTTCAATAAAATTTTAAACAATACTATCATATTAAATATTACTTGAATTGGTTTATATAAAATCATAATAGGGTAAGGATTTTCAATTTGATTGAAAGATCTCAATCTTTTTATCTGAATAATAAGAATTGTGAACTTGTCCAACAAATAACAGAGAATTTTTTACAAAAAATAACATATTCTATAGAGACTGTAAGATTAGGAAAAACATTATTAAGAGTAAGTTATTTTAATGACAAAATTGGCAAGGAATCTCAAAAAACCAATAGAATTACCATTCTGGAAGAACCTGACAAAAGGGTTTATATTCAAGTTAAAGGAAAATTAACTGATGGGCAGATTGGAGAACTATGGAGTCAACTGGAGAAAAATTTTAAAATACATGAAGGAGTGGAAACGGAAAGTGAAAGAGGTCTACCAAAGGACAGAATAATGGAAGAAATATTCGAGTTGATTCAAGAAAAGGGGTACAACCTGGAAAAGGATGAAGTCCGAGATTTTATTGAAAATTATCTTTCGCAATATGGTAGGCTACCAAAAAGAACCGAATTCCATTCTATTGCTAATGGATACATAAAAATGGTCAATGAAAAAAACATTATAGAAGAATTAAACGTAAATTTATCTAAAAAAGATTTGATTTCTGAAAGGGTGGAGCCCATACTGAAAAAATCTGAAGTTTCATTAAATAACAATGTCAATGATGGGGTTTTTCTAGTTGAAAAAAGAAGTGGACGTAGGAAATGTCCTAGTTGTGGAAATGAAGGTTTAATTCATGAAGTTGATGATAAAAACGTTATTCTCTTTGATTATCCTCGGATTTATGGAAAAAAGAATTGTTGTGCTGATTGTGGATATGAATGGAGAGAGTGCTAAGAAATATCTCCTATTTATGATTAAATATATTCTTATTTTATAATGACTTTTTAATTTTTATGCCAAGCTGGAATGATATATTTACCGAAAGAGGCAAATATTTCGAAAAACCTCATACTGATATGGAAAAAGTTGCTCGAGGTTTCAAAGAGAAAGGAATAAGGAAGATTTTAGATCTTGGCTGCGGAACTGGTCGACATCTCGTCTTTTTTTCAAAATTAGGTTTTGAAATGCATGGCTTTGACACCTCTCCTAAAGCAATTTCAATTGCACGTGAATGGTTGGCCAAAGAGCACCAGGAAGCTGAACTTAAAATTAATCGAATGGAAAAACGATTTCCATATGATGATGAATTTTTTGACGCGATTATATCAATCCAAGTAATTCACCATAATTTAATGAAAGATATTATCTATACTGTTAATGAAATTGAGAGAGTTTTAAAGCCAAAAGGCATGATTTTCATAACTTTTCCTATATTCGGTTCTGGTTCTATTATTGATGAGTGGAAGTTAGAAAAAGTTGAAAAAGGGACCTATCTTCCTCAGTCTGGTAAAGAGAAAGGTCTTCTACATCATTTTTTTACGGAAGATGAGATTTTTCAAGTTTTTAGTGCATTTGATCTTTTAGATGTTTATATAAATGAAACAAAACACAGAGCAATATTAGGTCTTAAAAGGTAAGACAATGCTTTTAGTATTCCTTTACTAATTTTGGCAAGAATAAGTAGACAATAGATGTCACCACCAACCCAACAAAAACTACGGAAATTAAGACTTTGTATTGCTTTTTTATAGAAAACCACCTAAATAAGAAAAAATTAAATCAAAAAAGATTTCATAAAAATTTAAAATAAAAAAATAAAAATTTAAGTTTATACTGGCTCGAAACCTAAATCTACTCTAGTTT
>CAYZTE010000006.1:0-21361 GCA_964481225.1 uncultured archaeon
GCTCCATAATTTCAAGTGCCCCTTCAGGACAATCTCCTATACAAGCACCCAACCCATCACAGAAAATCTCATTTACAACTTTTGCTTTCCCATCTATAATTTCCAATGCTCCTTCTGCGCACGCTACGACACAATTTCCGCATCCCGTACAAATATCTTCATCAATTTTTATAATTTTTCTTTTAACTTTTTTAAGTTGTTTTACTTCAGTCATATTTAGATTAAATAGAATTCATAATATAATTTTGACTTCGAACATGTTCTTTTTAGCCTAAATAGTTAAAATTTAAGATTCATAATAAAAACTTTAAAATAAGATGATTAAACTATAATTTTTATGAAAGTTGTAATAATAGGAAATAACGTTGCTGGAACATTTACTGCTCAAAATATTAGATATTTAAATGAAGATGCAAATATTGAGATTTTTACCCGAGAAAGCTATCCTTATTACACTCGAATTAACTTACCTGAATTAATCTCTGAAAAAGTAACTATTAGTGATTTGATCGTTTTCAAGGAAGACTGGTATAGAAATAAGAACTTGAAACTATTTTTGAATAAGAAAGTAAATAAAATCGATCCAAAAAATAAAACTATTTTTCTTGAAGGAGAACGTGAACCTATATCATTTGATAAGTTAATTCTTGCTTTAGGTAGTGCTCCAAACATTCCACCCATTAAGAATGCCGTAGAAATGAAAAATGGTAAAAAAGGAGTATTCACGCTACGAACCATTGATGATGCTTTAGGGATTAAAGAATATATTAAAACAAACGCATTAAAGAAAGCTATTATTATTGGAGGAGGCTTACTTGGTCTTGAACTGGCTAATCAAATAAAAGACTGTAATTTAGATACCACCATAGTAGAATTTTTTCCTCGACTGTTACCGCGGCAATTAGATGAAGAGTGTGGAACCATGTTAAAAGAGGAAATTGAACAACGTGGAATTAATGTAGTTTTAGATGCCACTACTGAGGAAATCTTGGGAGATGGTAGGGTATCCGGAGTTAGGTTAAAAGATGGACAACAAATTGATGCTGATATTATTTTAATCCAAGCAGGTATTAGGCCTATAATTGATTTAGCCAAGGACGCAAATATTCAAACAAATAGGGGAATTGTTGTTAATGAATTTTTGGAAACCAGTGAAAAAGATATTTACGCTGTTGGAGATTGTATAGAATATAAAAATCAAATTTGGGGTATTATTCCCGCTTGTATGGAACAGTCAAAAATAGTAGCAGCATCCGTGTTTGGAATAAAAAAGATAGAATATAAAGGAACCACTCCCAAAAACACGCTTAAAGTCGTGGGTTTAGATTTAACTTCTATTGGCATTATTGATGCTTCGAAAGGGCAAGGTGGCGGGTGGGAAATCTTAAAAAAGGCAGATAAAAAAGATTGCTGCTATCAAAAATTAGTATTAAAAGATAATAAACTTAAAGGAGCAATTCTATTTGGAGAAACTAAAGCAATATCTTTCGTATATAGTAAAATAGAACAAGATGTTAGTAAGGAGGAACTAAGAAAAATATTAGAACTTTATGTTTACGTGTGTTCTAATTGTTCCACCAAATTTGATGAGATTGAAAAAGAAATTCTTTTTAAAGATTTACCAGATGATTGGAAATGCAATTGTGGTGCCCCTAAAAGTAAATTTAAAAAACAACAATAAGAGGTGAAATAACTTTCCAATTTATAGATGTAAAAGATGTAATCATCTCTATATTGATAAAGATAGAGAAATACCCTTCGAAGATCTGGATGATGAGTTCAGATGCCCTAAATGCCGTTCTTCAAAAGTTTTTTTTATTAAAAAGCAGACTCCTAATTAACATCTTTTTTCTTTAGATAAAAGCTCAGAAGCCCTTAAAATTAAATACCCTTATAAATTATTAAATCAATATTTTTAATATATTCTCAATTTAAATCCCTAAAATCAAATAAAGCATATCAAAAAGAAAGGTGAATTAAGCTTGGGAAAATGGGAATGTCAAGCCTGCGGATACGTTTATGATGAAGAAGCTGAAGGCACTAAATTTGAGGACCTACCAGATGATTGGACCTGCCCAGTCTGCGGAGTTGGCAAGGATATGTTCGAAAAAATTGAATAAAGAATAATTAAATCCTTTCTCAAATTTTTTTTCATTTGGGTTTTTTCTATTTTTACTAATTTTTTTGATTTTATTTTTTTTTATTGCTTAATTTGGAAAAAATTTTATAATCGATAGAATATAAGTTTTTAACTTGATTTTAATTAATAAAAAAACAAGTTACGAATCAATAAAATAAAGGTGAAATTGAAATTACACATTTAGATTTAATGAAGGATATTTTCTATGTCGGTTACGTGGATTATGAAGTTAGGAGCTTTCATGGCTATTCAACTCACCGCGGGAGTAGTTACAATGCGTATATTGTTAAGAGCGGTGAAAAAACGGTATTAATCGACACCGTGAAACGACCATATTTTAACCAATTTTTAAAAAATATAGAAGAAGTATGTGATCCAACTGAAATTGATTATTTTATCACGAATCATGTAGAGATGGATCATTCTGGTTCATTCCCGCTTATAATTAAACATCTTCCGAATGCAGAATTTATAGCTTCACCGAGGGGGGTTGAGGCATTAAAAGCACACTTTCACCAAGAAGTTGAAGAAGAATTATTTAATAAGATCAGGGAAGTAAACGAGGGTGATACATTAGATATAGGTAATGGTAAAAAGTTCACATTTGTACCAATACCTATGATTCATTGGCCAGATTCAATGGTATCATTTATGACTGATGAGAATGGAAAGAATGTATTGTTTTCAAATGATGCTTTTGGACAACATTACGCAACAGCAAAACGTTGGGATGATGAGAATGATTTATGTGAAGTAATGCAAGAAGCTGAGAAATATTATGCCAATATTTTATTACATTTATCTGTTTTGATTACTAAAGCGCTACCTAAAGTAGGAGCACTGCCAATTGATATTATTTGCACTTCTCATGGGGTTTGCTGGAGGAAACATATTCCAGAAATAATAGAGAAATATACCAAATGGTGTAAAGGGGAAATTAGTGAACACGTATTAATAGTATATGATACAATGTGGGGCAGTACTGAGAAAATTGCAAAAGCATTATATAAAGAAATAATCCATAGAGGAATCCCAGTAAAAAGGTTTAGATTAACTAATGCAGATTATTCTGACGTCATAACAGAAGCGATGAAAGCAAAAGCGATAATTGTAGGAAGTCCCACTCTAAATAATGGACTATACCCATCTGTGGCGGAATATATTTCATATCAAAAGGGATTAAAACCGATGAATAAAGTTGGATTAGCTTTTGGTTCTTATGGTTGGGGTGGTGGTGCCGTTAAAGAAATTGTTGAAGTAATGAAAGCTACTAAGATAGATGTTATGGAAGAGACAATACAGATTAAATTCGTGCCAAAACCAGAAGATTTAGATTTTAAAGAGATCATTGATAAACTTGTGGAAAAAATGGGAGGAATTTAATATTGATCGGTTTTAGTCTAACTGAAGAACAGAAAGCTCTACAAAAAAAAGCTCGAGAGTTTGCCATAAGGGAAGTGTTGCCTGTAGCAAGAAAATATGACGAGTCAGAAGAATTTCCTCTAGATGTTATTAAAAAAGCTTGGGAAGAAGGATTGTTAAATTTAGTGATTCCCAAAAAGTATGGAGGGCCTGGTTATGGCTTATTAGATGCTTGTATTGTGGTGGAGGAAATCTCTTCTGCATGTCCAGGGATAGCAACGTCTGTTTTTGATAATAATCTTGGAGCAGAGCCAATAATTATTGGAGGAAATGATCAACAGAAGCAAAGAATATTAACTGAATTGATAAATGAATTTAAATTAATTGCTTTTGCTACATCTGAACCAACTATGGGATCTGATGTAGCAGGAATGAAATGTAGAGCAGAAAAAGATGGGGATGAGTACCTTTTAAATGGAAACAAGTTCTGGATTACAAATGGAGGATATGCCGATTATATCACTATATTTGCAACAATTGATCCAGAAAAAAAACATAAAGGTATATGTGCATTTATAGTTGATACTAGAAGTGAGGGGGTAAAACTAGGAAAACATATTCCTAAGTTAGGACAACGATCATCAAACACTGTCTCCGTAGTTTTGAGAAACGTTAGAATTCCAAAAGAAAACATCTTAGCTAAGCCTGGTAGAGGCTTTGTTTTGGCAATGCAAACATTTGCCCATACACGTCCTGCGATTGGTGCTTTTGCAACTGGATGTGCACGTTCAGCAATGGAATATTCAATTGATTATGCGAAAAAAAGAGAAGTTTTTGATAAACCTATTGAAAAATATCAAGCCATACAATTTAAAATTGCAGAAATGTATAAAGATATTGAAGCCGCCCGTCTATTAACTTATAAGGCAGCATGGGAAGCAGATCAAGGCATAGATAATAATTTAAGTTCATCAATTGCAAAAGCTACCGCTTCAGACGTAGCTATGAAGGTTACAACTGAATCCATACAAATATTTGGGGGTTATGGTTATCTACGAACTTATCCAGTTGAAAAACTTTTTAGAGACGCTAAATTATACCAAATCTACGAAGGTACGAGTGAGATTCAGAGAATTATTATCTCGAGATTTGTTATGAAAAGTTATGAACACGCAATGCCTTATCTTGGAAAAAAAAGAGGGTAAAATTATAATTTAATATTCCTTTTCTTAAGTCTTTATTTTTTTCTTATTAATTTATTCTGTTTTCTGTTTTCTTTATTAAAATTAAAAACTAAACGGTATTAGAAAAAATCTTTTAAATTTAAATAGATTTTAAAATTTCCTTTGCTGCTACTAAGAAATTATCACATATTATTGTAGGTTTTATACCAAAGGATTTGAAATCATCTATATGCTTATAACCATGCCCCGTGGTTATAAATATTGTTCTACAGCCCGCATTTACCCCAAGCTCAATATCAGATGGGTGATCACCAATAACAAATGATTTTTTCAAATCTATATTAAATTCGTCAACAATCATATCGATAAATTTTGTTTTAGGTTTCCTACAATCACAATTATCTTCTTTCAAATGGGGACAAAAATAAGTTTTTATTATTTCAATATTTTCATTTTTCAAGGTCTTTATTAAATGATTGTTGAATTCGTGAAAATCTTCTATGGTGTAATAGCCTCTACCTATTCCTGATTGATTTGTAATAATAAAAAAAAGAAAATGATCACGGAGCAGCTTTAATCCATCAATCACTCCAGGTAATAATTCAAAATCTTCTATTTTAAAAGCATAGTCTTTATCTTCAATTAAGGTACCATCCCTATCTAAAAGAATAGCTTTCTTTTTTGTCATTATTTGATATAATACTATATTTTCTTTTCAAAATTAAAATATCCTTAAAAAAATATGAAAATAATAATTGCTAGATATCCAATTCCTAATATTACATGTAAGAGGGCAAATAAACCACCAATATTTAATAATTTCCTATAATTCATACCTTCCACACAATACTTAGTAGAAAGTTCCAGAGTCATCATATCGGCTGCACTACCCTGCGGTAGGAAATTACCACCTAAATTTATTCCTAAAATGAAAGCAATTAAAAGAGGGATTGATGAAAAACCAAGACCACCTTCTAGGGAGGGGGTAATTAACACTTGTATAATCGGTATAAAAAGGACTGTAACAGGAACATTATCAAGAAATCCTGATAGAAATGATGTTATTATTAACACGAAAATGCATAATAAAAAAAGATTATTTGGTGTTATTGCAACCATAAAATCTTCTATAATACCAATGAGCCCCACTTTTTCAAAACAGAATACGAGAATAAATAAGCTTATAAAAAAGAATGGCAATTTAAAATCTACTTTAGTAAAGTAATAAGAAATATCTGGTTTTTTACTACCACCTTCACCTCTATGCGGATTAATAAACACAAATAATAGCATTCCTAAAAGCCCTACAAATAAGATGTCTGGAATAATAATTAACAATATGAAAAAAATAAACAAAGCGCCTAAGTTACGATAAAAAATCTTAGGATTAATTGAATCCTCTAAGATAATTAACTCATGGTCTTCTAAATGTTGACTTTCCAAAGGTTCATCATATTCTTCACAATGGGGAACCCAAATCTCATTTAAATGCTTTCTAAGAATAAAATAATCTAAAAGAAAGAGTGTGAGTAAAGTACCAATAATAAAATATATTACCAAATTTGAAAAAAACCAGCTAGTTGTAAGTTCAAATTTACTTGCTATTAAAATATTCTCTGCAGACCCAAATGGGGTTAGGGTTGAGGCAAGATTAATACAAATTGTCATTCCGAGAAGTATTGGAGTAGGATTAATCCTCATCTTTTCGCTTGTGCTTACTATCATAGGAATAAATATAACTGCTACAGAGAGATCTTCAATAAAGGCAGCACTTAAGGTTGAAATCAGACATATAACCCAAAAAAATCTTCGAGTATTTGTATGAAATTTTTTAGTAATTCTTAATGCAATTTCTTGAAAAATAAGCTGTTCTTCTAAAATAACAACTATCGTAAACAGAGAAATTAAAAAAAAAATAACAGGCCAATCTATTGTTTCCTTTTTAAAAAATTCATCAATAGTAAAAGGTTCTGGTGAAAATAGGAATGTAGCGGTAGCTGCTGCTAGCATGGCTGCCACACTATATGTTAAAAAATCTGTTTTCTCACGAAAAAGGGCTACTATTACAATAGCAAAACAGAAGATTACAAATAACTGTAAAAAGAAAATCATTCTTTCTCTTAAGTTATAATAAATTTAATTGATTTTGACATTAACAATTGTGTTTTACAATCTTAAATTTTCATTATTTTAAAATAAATAAAAAATAAAAAAAGATATTTGGTTAATTTCGAATCTAACTTTTCCATAAGAAGTGTAAATTACAATATTCTCGTGCCCAGAGCCCTTCTGGATTAGCAACAGTGAATGTTGCTTTTGGCTCGTCACCAGGCTTTAAGAATCTTCTTTCATAGCACCCATCTTTGCAAATTATTTCAATCCACATAATATAGTGCTCATCAGTCATAGGATGAGGAGTTCCCATTGAGATACCTACATCAACAGTTACCTTATTACCATCGACAGTAATTTTTGGAACATGTTTCTCTGTAGACCAGTCCGCAGTTTGCTCCTCCATAAGTTTCATAGGTTGCCCGCAACAGATAGTTTCGGGAACACCTGGGTTCAAAATTTCTATCACCTTTCCGCATATACTGCAGCGGTAGATTTCCTTCTGTTTCATATCTCTTCACATATTCTAATTTAGTTGTTGTTTAAATCATATATTTTAATATTTAATCATTTTGATTTTAAATTAAAAATTCGTTGGTTTTCTTAGAACTCTTCACATTTCTTCCTATAATATGCTCTTGGATGGTCGCATGATGGGCATTTGAAATCTGCGGGTAATTCATCCATTTCTACTTCATAACCACATTCCATACAAACCCACACAATTTTTTTCCCACGTTTGAAGAAAGCATCGTCCCCAACCAATTTTAAGAGCTTACCATATCGCTCAGAATGGTGTTTCTCAGCACGTATAATCGCACGTATTCTTTTGGCAATATCAGGATACCCCTCTTTATCTGCTGTCTCAACGATATCAGGATAAAGTGTTTGCCATTCCAAGTTTTCTCCTGCTATCGCAGATTTTAAATTTTCAATTGTATTTCCATGGGTTGTTGGAAATTCTGCATCGGGGAGTACTTTCATTTCATCAAATGATTCTTCTTTCTTGAACTCTTGTAACATTTTATAAAACCAGCTACCATGTTCTTTTTCTTGATTTGCTGTTTCCAGAAAAATCTCAGATACTAATATATAACCTTCTTTCTTAGCGACTTTTGAAAAGAATGTATATCTATTTCTTGCTTGTGACTCCCCAACGTATGCGGTAAATAATTTTTTAGCTGTTTCTTTCATTTTTTTACTTCCTTAATATAGTTTGGGATTTTCGACATAAATGAATGTTCTTGGATTTATAATTATTTCGTCTTAATTATAACTTTTATACTTATTTTTTAAAAGAAAAATCAAAATAAGCTAGATACATTAATAGTTTTGATATTCGATTTTCTCTGATTCTAAAGGAAAACCCTTTCTATGCCACATCATTATTCCACCAGTTAAGTTTCTTATGTCTTTAAATCCTGCTTGTGCTAAAATTTGAGCAGCCATCATAGAGCGCGAACCAGAATGACAAATAGTAACAATTTCATCATCTTTATATTCCTTTATTGCATCAGAACTATTTAATAACTCGCCTAATGGAATCAGCTTAGAATT
Organism: uncultured archaeon; assembly: GCA_964481225.1. GTDB lineage: Archaea > Asgardarchaeota > Lokiarchaeia > Sigyniarchaeales > SOKP01 > Loki-b32. The sequence goes on from CAYZTE010000006.1 coordinate 8,356, forward strand.
TTTTATATGACCTCCTACACCATAATATTCTCCAGGTGTTCTAGCATCTATTAAAACTGTTGGCTCATCCTCCGTATCAAGACGTTCATATAATTCATCGGCGCTAATTTCTGAAATTGGTGGAGCATCTGGACCTCTTATTTCTTTTCTAGTTTTCTTTTTAATTTTTACTGGAGCCGAAATATCTTCAATTTCCATTTTCCCTTTTTCTAAAGTAGCAACTAATTTGCCTTTTTCCTTTCCTAAATATAGTAATTGGACTGTCTCATTTAATTTAGCATAAGCCTCAACACTAGATTTGAAACCGGGATCTGTTGAGTATATTTTTAGTTTTTTATTTTCTGGCAAGGTTTCTAGTCCTTTTATTAATGCGTTTAAAGGTCCTGGACAACTCAGACCACACGCATCAACCTCTATAAAATCATCGCTTTCAATTGCTTTTTCCTTTATGTATTCTTCAATTATATTTTCTGAACCGCCATATGTGGCCACAATTTCTTCAGTAGTGGTGTTTGCTATCTCATAAGTTTTATAACCTCCTGATAGTTCAAAAACTTCATTAAATCCCTTTTGTAAAAGAATTCTTGTAGCTAAATAACTTCTATATCCAACTTCACAGTATACCAAAATAGGTTTATCAGTCTCTATTTCATCAATTCTGTTTCTTAATTCCTCAATTGGTATATTTATTGAATTATGAATCGTCCGAGCAACATGTTCTTCCTTTGTTCTGACATCCAATAAGATACCACCATCTGAATTAAATTTATCTACGTTATGCCAGTGTGCTATTGGCATGTCATTTCTTAAAAAATTTGCCGCAATAAATCCAGCCATATTTACTGGATCTTTTGCTGAACTATATGGTGGTGCATAAGTCAACTCTAAGTCTTCTAAATCAAATACAGTTCCTCCCATTTTAATAATAGTTGATAACACATCCACTCGTTTTCCACTTCCGTCTCCTCCAACTATTTGGGCTCCTAAAACTTTACCTGAAGGGTTTTCAAAAAGTAGTTTAATTGACATTGGGATCGCTCCAGGATAATATCCTGCGTGATTATTAGGATGCAAATATACTTTTTCATATCTAATATCCGTTTCTTTTAATTGCTTTTCTGTTAAACCCACAACTGCAACGGTAATATCAAATATTTTAACTACTGATGCTCCTAAGATGCCTTTATACTCACTTTTTCTACCAGCAATGTTATCGGCAGCAATTCGTCCTTGTTTGTTCGCAGGTCCAGCCAAAGCAATCGTAATCGGCCTTTTAGTTTGAAAATGTGAAACTTGCACAACATCTCCTACAGCATAAATGTAAGGATCAGATGTTTGCATATTACTATTGACTACAATATGTCCTCTTGATCCCAAATCCAAATCGGCATCCTTTGCCAATTTATTCTCTGGTCTTATCCCTATTGATAAAATGATTAAGTCTGTTTCAATCAAACGTCCACTTTTAGTTTTTACATAAGGTTTTTCATCTTCAGTTCTTCCAAATGAATCTACTGGATCTTCTAAGACAAGACAAACACCATTTAAAATTAATTCTTGGTGAATAAATTGCGCCATTTCTTTATCGATAGGAGGCATAACTTGGTTTAGCATCTCCACTATCTTCACTTTAACACCTTGATTCACCAAATTTTCTGCCATCTCTAATCCAATGAAACCTCCACCTACGATAACAGCTTTTTTTATTTGATATTTTTCAACAAAATCTCTTATTTTAACAGCATCTGGAATTGTCCATAGAGTATAATAGGGTACATATTCAAGGCCAGAAAAAGGAGGTATGATAGGAGTTGAACCCGTTGCTAAAATAAGATAATTATAATTTAGAGAATACTCCTGTGATTTCTTTCTATCTTTTATTATTACTAATTTATTAATTTTATCAATTGAAATGACTTCATTATTGATTCTTACATCAATATTAAACCTTTCGAGGAATCTCTGGGGAGACATTAACTCTAAAGAGGTTCGATCCTTAATAACATTCCCAACATAATATGGTAAACCACAGTTTGCAAAAGAAACATAAGGACCTCTTTCGAGAATGATTATTTCAAAATCCTCTTTTAGGCGTCTTATTCTTGCAGCTGCAGAAGCTCCACCTGCAACTCCTCCTACAATAATTACTCTCGTCATGGTCGTCTTAAAATTGTATTTAAGTTACATGTTTACTTTAACTTTTTTTTAATAATACGAAAAATATAAATCTGGTCATTATAAGTTAGAAAATTTACTAAATAATCTAATATTAAAATAAAAGGTTTAGATATGGATGAAAATGAAATATTAGAAGAAATAAAATTATGCAGAGATTGTAAGACTTGTGTGGAAGTATGTGATACTTATATCGTTACAAATGATATATTAAAATCTCCGAATGGAAGATTAAAGATAGCCGAAAAGGTGTTTAGTAATTATGAGATCTCGGAAGAAGAACGTATTAGTCTTTATACTTGTACTTTATGTGCATTATGTGATTTGGTATGCCAAGAAACAATACAAATATCAGAGATTATTCATTCGTCAAAAGTAAAATTAGTGGAGGAAAATAAGGCACCATTAGCTATACATGAAAAAATCATTAATGAAATTATTAAAAAAGATAATTCTGTCAATGGAAATCCAGAAGATAGATTGGATTGGTTACCTGAAAACTATAAAGCAAAAGAAGTGTTTGAAAAGAAAGATATGGACACTCTTTTGTATTTTGGATGCATGTCTTCATTTCGGGTAAAAGAAAGTGCTACTGTCCCCTATGAAATATTAAAGCTTGCTGGTTATGATTTTAAAATATTAAAAAATGAACCATGTTGTGGAGAATATGTATATTCTGCTGGAAAAATTGATCTGGCTAAACAGATCTTTGATGAAAACATTAAGCTCTTTAAGAAAATTGGCGTGAAGAATTTGGTAGTAACGTGTGGAGGTTGTCTATATGCTTTTGATAAAGTCTACCGAATATATTTTAAGGATTTTGATTTAAAAGTGAGACATATTGTTGATCTTATTTACGAATTAGAAGAAAAGGGTAAAATTAAATTAAAACCCTTAAATAAAGCAATAACATATCACGATCCTTGTCGAGTTGGGAGAAAATATAAAAACGGTCCTCTTTTCTCTGAACCTAGAGCGCTTCTTAAAAAATGTGGGTTAGAAATAAAAGAATTATCTACAAATCCAGAAGAAAGTCCCTGTTGCGGAGCGGGATCCGGAATTAGGGGAGTTGATAGTAGTATTTGTATCAATATTGGTAAGGAACTTTTCAATAAAGTTGAAACAAAAGAAATTGTCTCATCTTGTCCTTTATGTGTATTTAATTTTAGATATGTCAATTATAAGAATCAAATGGATAAAGAAAGTAAATACCTTACAGATTACATTTTAGAATCAATTAAAAAAAAGATGTAAATTTACATTTAAAAAAAAATTTTAACCTCTATAATCTAAGTATACAACAATATCTACGTAGAGCTCATAGTCCTCATCCTCGTCGTAATCATGCAGAATTACGCGTTCTACTTCATCAAGTTCTCCTTTGATTTCTAAAAGCTCAGATTGGTGTAATATTTTTACATCTGATTTCTTTAATTTTTTAGCGATTTCTTCTCTTCCAGGAACTTCTTTTGCAGAGGTCACTACAATGACTCTTCCTGTATACTCTGTTAATTTTAAAGCAAGCTCTAATGAATCATCACCAGAATCCACAATTAAAATCCTATTATCTCGGAATTCTTCTAAATTCTTGGGAATTTCCTTGTGAGCACCCTTTCCAAGGAATTCATCAAAACCCAAAATAACTTGAATTTCTAGTTGGCATGATGTTGCAACTTCAACTTCAGGTTCGGAACCTGTTCTAAAGTTATCAATAGCAGCCTTTAAAGCATCAGCTGCGAGATTTGAACAGTGCATTTTAATTGGCGGAAGGCCTTCTAATTCATCTGCTACATCTTGTCTTGTTATCTTATAAGCTTCATCCAATGTTAATCCTTTAGCCATTTCTGTGATCATTGAAGATGTAGCAACTGCAGATCCACAACCAAATGTTTTGAACTTAATATCATCAATAAATTCTTCATCTTTTTCATTTTTTCCCACTTTAATATACATGAACATTAGATCACCACATACAGGATTTCCAACTCGTCCGAAACCATCTGCATTTTCAATTTCTCCCATGTTTCTGGGATTTCGAAAGTGATCCAATACTTTTTCAGAATATTGTGTTGATTTCATTCTAATAATTCACCTCATTATAATATTTTATTAAATCTGGAGGAGTTAAAGGAGATAACAATCTTAACCTTTTTACAATTTTAGGCAATACTTCAATAAGCTTATCAATATCTTGCTCTTGTGTATAACGCCCGAGTGTAACCACTAAACTTCCATGAGCCTCTTCATGTAATAAACCCATTGCTATTAATGTGTGAGAAGGTTCCAAGGTTTTTGACGTACATGCTGATCCAGTAGCAGCAGCTATATTTTCATCTTTTAAGCTAAGAATTAATGATTCACCTTCAATATAATCAAATCTAAAATGAGCATTATGAGGAAGCCTCTTTTCTGGATGGCCATTTAAATAGGATTTTGGAACAGTATCTAATATCCCTTTTATTGCTTTATCTCTTAAAACTCTTAATTTAGCGGCCTCATCAATGATTTCTGTCTTCATTATTTCAGCAGCTTTACCAAATCCGACGATGCCTGGCATATTTTCAGAACCAGATCTTATCCCGCGTTCTTGACCGCCACCAATCATAATTGGATTTACGCGAACTCCTTTTTTCAAATATAGTGCTCCCACTCCTCGAGGACCATAAATGTCATTTGAAGACAACGTAATCAAATCGATAGGTATTTTTTGAACATCAATTGGTATAACACTCTCACTAGCTACGGCATCGGTATGAAATAAAATGTTTTTACTTGTCGCAATTTTGCTAATCTCTTCGATGGGCTGAACAGACCCTACTTCATTACTAGCTGTAGCAATTGATATTAAAATAGTCTCATTAGTGATTAATCTTTCAAGTTTATTTAATTTAATAATCCCATATTGATCAACTGGAACTCTACTAACTTTAAAACCTTGGCGTTCCAGATATTTCGCTATATTTAAAATTGATATATGTTCTATCTCAGAAATAACAATATGATTTCCTTTCTTCTTATTTCTTAAAGCTGACCCTATTATAGCAAGATTATTAGACTCAGTTGCTCCTGATGTGAAAATTATGGAATCTTGATTCGGAGCATTAATGAAATCAGCAACTTTTTGTCGAGATTTACTTAATGCATCGGTGGATTCATCTCCATCTCTGTGAAGTGAGGATGGATTTGCGTATTTATCGGAAAAAAAAGGTTTCATTTCCTCAAACACACGGGAATCTATTTTTTTTGCTGCCTGATAATCCAAGTAAACACTCATTATTTCAGTTCTCCTCAATTATTTAATTGAATTTAAATCTATTATTAGAACCATTGCGTTGCATCTGCTTCTAAAACTAAATCATTTAAAGTCGCAGCACCCACAATCTTAACCCCGGGAATAAGGTCTACTTTTTCCCAACCTAACATTCGCTTTGAAGCTTCGCATACTAAAATTTCAATACCCATACCTAATGTTTTATCAATCATTTCTTTAACACTCGGAAAATCTCCAAGTTTTATTTTCTCAGCTTCCCCAGGTTTTAAAATTTTTAAGGCAGTGCCTAAATAATAAATAGTAGCCTTGATATCCATTGCCTTTGCGGTTTGAGCTAACACAAGAGGGCTATATTGTCTTTCTGGATCATGACTTGTTTGAACATAAAGAATATGTTTTTCTTCCATTTATTCTCTCACCTCCTTTATTTCATTTTCTTAAAATAAAAGATTAAATCATTCCCATCTTTTTGAAATTCTACTAATGTTGTATCGGTTCTTTTTGCCCAACGTTTAAGATCTTCTTCAGCTGCTGGATCATCAGCAATCACCTTAAAACATTGGCCAACTTCAAGAGCTTCACTTAAATTTCTTACTTCGAATAAAGGTTCAGGGCAATATAAACCGCGTGTATCTAATTCTTCGACATATTCAATTTCTACACTTTCTTTATCAGACAAATGTATGACCTCCATCTTATTTTTTCAGGTTCATTTAAAATTTTATACTATATAACAATGTATTTATTACATTAGGTTCTGATATATAAACGAGCAATAATAAGTATAAATATTCTTATTATAATTTAATCAAATTCAAGAATAATCATAAAATAGGTATAAAATAGAAAAAAAAGACATTTATAATTTATAAATCTCTTAAAAAATCAAACTTCAAGAAGTAATAAAAGATTAAAATACAAAATTAATTTTTATCCTTAGAGATTATTTCATTCCAGCTAATTGCTTAATGTGTTTTACCCCCTCCACAGCATCATCCGCAAAATCATTTGCTCCTAACCTTTTTGCAAGTTCCATATTTAGAGGGGCTCCTCCAACTATTAATTTAACTTTATCTCTTAAACCTGCAGCTTGCAAAGCTTCATGAGTAACTTTTATTTGTTCAACAGTCATAGTAAGAAGTGTGCTCAAAGCAACTATTTGTGCACCCGTTTCTTTTACTTTTTCAACAATTGTATTTTCGTCAACGTCCATACCTAAGTCATAAAGTTCAAAACCAGAGCTCAGTAATAAAGAGCTAAGTATATTTTTTCCAATGTCATGATTATCTCCTTTAACAGTTGCTAATATAATTTTCACTTTATCTTCTGATCTATCAGTAGCAGCTAAAGCAGGTCTCAGAATATTGAAAGCTTCTTTCATTGTTTCTCCAGCAAGAACAAGTTCGGTTAAATAATACTCTTTCTCTTCATAACGACGTCCCACCTCGTCCATACCTTTTGTTAAAGCATTTAGAATATCAAATGGATCTTTACTTTCGTCCAAAGCTTCTTTTACTGCATCTGCTATATCGTCCACTTCTAATTCAATTATTAATTCTGTCAATTTTTCAAAATCCATTAAAATCTCCTTTCTTTAAGAAAATTAAACGGTAACTATTAATAAAGTAAATTAAAATTATCCTATAAATCTTATTTTAATAAAAAAGTATGCAATTCAAAATTAAATAGGTTTTAAAATAAAAAAGAGAGCGAGGGAGATGAGAAAAAATTAGAATTCAGTTACCATTTTAATTAGGAAATTTCCTCAATCACGCGAATTGTGTAATTTTAGGGGATATTATTGTTAATATTTTCTCAATCTTCCCTCTGAAATATTATTATGATACTTTAATATTTAAACTTATTTTATAACCCAACATAAATTATAAAAATTTAATATTAATTAATTAAATAGATTTTTTCTAAAAAATCGTGATTTACATATATAATCTATAAAATATTAAATTAAAATAATAAAAACATTCATAATATTGCCAGAAAAAGAAAAATCTATTCAAACTGATATCGAGGAAAATTTTCAAGAAAAATTCGAAGAGTCAAGTGAAGATAATTTCTTAAAGGAACTCAAGGAAGAAGATGTTATCATATATGGAAAAAATCTTGTTAAAGATTATGAAATTGGAAATTTCATTGTAAGGGCAGTTGATAATGTTTCAATAAAAGTTAAAGATGGTGAATTTGTTGTTATAAAAGGACCTAGTGGTGCTGGAAAAACTACATTATTAAATCTATTGGGCGGTTTAGATACACCTAATAAAGGAATGATATATAACCAAGGAGTTAAAATATCTGATATGGACCAAGAATCATTAACATTATTTCGCTTGTTAAATTCAGGATTTATCTTTCAGAATTATAACCTGATTTCAACACTAAGTGCTGAGGAAAATGTTATGTTCCCCATGAATCTTTCAGGAATGAAATTTGAAGTGCAGCGAGATCGCGCGGTTAAATTATTAATAAAAATAAGATTAGGAGATCGAAGAGAACATTTACCATTTCAATTATCTGCAGGAGAACAGCAAAGGGTTGCAATTGCTAGATCTTTAGCAAATGATCCTCCAGTAATTCTAGCGGATGAACCCACCGCGAATCTTGATAAAAAAACTAGTCAGTTCATACGAGATCTTTTCAAAGAGTTGAAAGACAGCGATAAAACAATAATTATCGCAACTCATGATGATGTTTTAATAGCTTTAGCAGACAAAATAATTTCTTTTGATGAAGGAAAGATAATAAAAGAAGAAATAATACCCACTTCATAAAAAAATAGGTTTCATAAATTGTCGTCATTTGATTTTGCGCTTAAAGATTTTTATAGGAAAAGGCATCAGACATTTCCTTATCTATTGACGATTATAATAGTTATAGCAATTACAGAATTCTTAATTTATTTCACTTCTTCTCTAGGTTTAAATGTTTTTACTCAAACTGATTTTTCTAATAAATATTTTCTATCTGGAGGTGTAAATCTCGTTTATGAAAAGTTTAACACCTTAATACAGGCTCTTTTAATAATTTTAGCTGTTACTATTGTAGTTACTATTACTACAACATTGATCATTAATAAGAAAAAGGATATTGGGATAATGAGGGCATTAGGCACTTTACCTCGCAAATTATATAGTTTTTATCTCCTTGAAGCTTATGTGGTTTTTTTAATTGGATTCATTATCGGATTAGTAGTTGCATTGATTTCATTTCTGATATTTAATTTAGTCATGAATTCTTTAAACTTTCCAATAAATTTTCAATTAGATTTTGTTTATACTCCTATAATGTTTCTTTCTTGTTTACTTGGGATCTTTTTTATTACAGGTTATGCCTTAAGAAGAATTGGAAAACAAAAAATAATCAAGACCTTTTCAAAAGATATACCTTATAATTATGATGCTTCTAAAGGGATAAAATTTATCCCTAAATGGTTTTCGTCATTGGGACTTAACATAAAAATGTCAGTTATTAATACATTAAGAAGAAAGGGCGAATTTAGAAGATATTTAATCGTATTTTCACTTCTCTCACTCATTATATTCACGCTTGGAATAGGGGCAATCGTACTTAGAATATCTTCACAAGAATGGATACGCAAATCTCAAGGTCAAAATATTGTTGTTTTTGGTCATAAAGATGTAATTAACAATTATTCTATGATGTATAAGATGTTTTCAGATCCTCAGCTTGTTGTAACTGAAGAAATGATAAACTTTACTGACTCGCGCTATTTTTTCAATCTTAGTGATATTAATGAAATAAATGAAATTGAAGAAATTGAAATAATTGATGAAAGGTTAATTAGTTTTTACGACGTGGAAGAAATTCCCGGAGTTCATTACTATGAAGATGGTGGATATAAAATAATAGGGGAAAATAGAAAAGGAAATATCCCAATTATCGGTGTTAATCCTGATAATATCATACAAAAATTTGAAATTGAGGGGAGATTTTTCACTAATGAAGATGCTTATGATAATATGACCATAGGTGATGGTTTGGCTTATAATTTCTTCGAATATGCCCTTGATCAAAGTCTAAAACTCACGTCATATGGTAAAACTTTTCATATCTCTGGTGTAATAATCGATAGTTTTTTTAGTGGCTATGCCGGATATGTTGGATTAAACGAATCAAGAGCGATTTTAAATCTTATAAATGAAGAAATTAATTTATTATTATTACAACTAAATCCTGGTTCATACAAGGCTATTAAAGGAGAACTTGATAATATTTCTAGCAAATTGGGAACAAATTTTACTCATTTAAGATTAGATGGGGTTTTTAAGGAAAATTTAGATTTTCTATTCAATCTATCGCTTTACCCCTCATTTTTAATAATTATTATAGCTATCATTGCCATTTTATCTCTATATAATTATCAAAAAAGTGGAATCATGGAAAAAGCCAGAGATTTCTTGATAATGAGGGCTGTTGGGTCAAGAAATAGATCTTTGAAGAAGATATTATTCATTGAATCGATTTTCGTCATAATTCCTTCACTTTTGTTGAGTTTAGGGATAGGAATGATACTTAATTCCGTTTTTCTGTTTGCCAGGGTGTATTTACCTCCCTTGTACGTGCCATTTACTGTATTTGGAATTCTTCTTGCTGTGTTTATATTATTCAATTTATTAAGTCTTATTCCTATAATGAGGAAAATTAATAAATTTTCAATTAAGGATTTCAATATATACTAAGATCCTAAGATATTTTTTTTAAAATCGAAAAAATATAATAGAAATTAATGAGTTAAATTTTAATTTTTAGAATTTTATTAATAACTTAATTTCCATTAAAAAGATGATTTCTCAAAATGACAGAAGAAGCGCTAAAAGCTAAAATCAGAGAATTAGAGTTAGAATTAGAGAAAAAAGATCTTGAAATCGAACAACTTGAAGAAACAATCGAAGAACGTGAAGATACAATTATGAAATTAGAATCTATTAAGAAATTAGAAGAAGGAGCTAAAAAGAAAAGTAAAAAAGTACAAGCTGCAGAATCAAGATTTGCATTTGAACTCGAAGAAAAAGATAATTATATAAGAGAACTAAAGAACACAATGGGAATTTTAAGAAAAGATTACACTCAACTCCAGCAAGAATTTGACAGGTTTAAAAGTTTAATGACAGAATCATCTGTTATTAGAGTTGAAGATTTAAGGGAAAAACCACCATTAAATGCATTAGTAAAAGAGTTACAAGATAAAGTAAATAAACAGAAATCATTAATTAATCAGTTAAAACAACAAACTAAAGAGACTGCTGAACTTAATGAAAAAATCAAAGAAAAAGAAGATTTTATTGAATCCTATAAATTAGAAATCTCGGAATTAAACCAGAAATTGAAAGATTTGAGTTCTACCGCAGAGAGTAAAAATGGTGATTCAATTGCAAAAAAGCTGATAGAAGATCTTCAAAATCAATTAAATAAAACCAAGAGACAAGTAATTGAATTAAAGCAAAAACTTACAAAATATGAAAAAAAGAGTAAAAAAGAACAAAAGAAAAAGGTATCTTCTGATGTAAATGAGTTAAAGGTCAAAATCAAAGAATTGAATGAATTATTAGATAACAAGAATGTTGATATTGAAAAATTGAAAGCTGAGATTTCTTCCGTAAGTTTACCTGAATCTACTTTGATTTCAGGCCATCCTGATAGCGTTTCAGCAGAAATGATGAAAACCTTGAAAGAAGATTTACAAAAACAATTAAATAGGTCAAAATTGCAAATTAAATCACTTCAAGAACATATCAAGAAATATCAAACCGGAAAAATTCCAGAACAAGGTGAATCTCAGGAAGATCTAGAGGGAACACTAAAAATGCAAAGAGATATGGCTAAACTCCTACAGAAGCAACTTGAAACAAAAGAAGGAGAGATTGAAACAATTAAAAACGAGGCAGTTCAAATCAAGAAAAGATATAGACAATTAGAAAGTCAATTGAAATCAAAAGAACAGAAAATTAATGATATACAAAATAAATTAGAAGACTACGCAATTCGAATTCACACTCAGCCTCAACCTAAGCCAACTCAAAGGGAAGATCCTCATTTAACTCTAAGAATTAGAGAGCTTAAAAATATGATGGACGATTTGAAAAAAGAAAATTATGAACAGAGAATAGAGATCTCGGAATTACGGAAAAAATAAGGAGAGTTAAGAATATAGCTTGAATACGAAGTATTTACTTTAAGAGAATGATAAAAAAATCCTAAAGTCTCATATAATCTATTTATAAACTTAATTCTTTCTATCAGATTAAGATGAGAGAAATTTATTTTATATAATTTATTAGGTTAAACTATAATGGAGCTCATTATCTTAGGAAGTTCCGCTGCAACCCCAACAAAAGAACGGAATTTATCTTCAATCGCATTAAGATATAAAAATCAAATACTCTTATTCGACTGTGGTGAAGATTTTCAGCGTAGGTTTGCAGACGCAGGATTAAAGTTTAATAAACCATTATTGATTTTTATAACCCATTTTCACGGGGATCACATAATTGGTCTGCCTGGATTTTTATTTCGAATGAGTTTAAATGATAGAACAGCCCCATTAATGATTTTTGGACCTCGAAATCTCTATTTTTATGTATATTTCCATAGGAAAATACTTGGATTAAAAGCTAATTATCCTATCAAGATTATTGAAATAGATGATGAAGCTCAAGAGTTAATTGAGTTTGAAGGGTTAGATTCCGATACCCCTAGAAGAAAAGTTAAGATAAATGATGATGTCATCCTCGATTCGAAATATTTCTCAATAAAATACGCTTTAGTAGATCATTCGGTTATTACTTATGCTTATGCCTTTATTGAAAAACCTCGATTTGGAAAGTTTAATCCTGAAATTGTGAGGGAATTAGGCGTCCCTGAAAGCCGTCTTTGGAAAGAATTGCAAGAAGGAAAAACCATTGAATTCGAAGGGAAAACAGTTGATCCAATCAAGGAAGGAATTGTTGGGCCAAAGAGACCAGGTAGAAAAATTACCTACTCGGGAGATTTAAAACCATCTGAATCTTTTATAAAGTTAGGAAAAGATTCCGATATCTTAATACATGAGGCAACTTTCTCAAGAAGGTTGGCTGAACAGGCAATTGAAAAAAAGCATTCTACAAGTATAGATGCTGCAAATGATGCAAAAAGAATGAATGTAAAGCAATTAATTTTAACTCATGTATCTTCAAGATACCAAGAGAATCCTTCAATATTACTAGAAGAAGCCAAGGAAATTTTCTCTAACACTATTCTAGCAGAAGATTTGCTCAAAATTGAGTTAAAATAATAAAAAATTTTGATAGTTTTACAAATAACTTGATTTTTTATCTGGCTAACCAAGTGTCAAAACTAGTATGACCCATAAAATACACTCTCTCACATTCTGGGCATTTCCTTGCTTCAATGATTCGAGAGTCTTTAGTATATGGTGAGTCACCTTCACAACAGACTAATTCTGTATTACAATCCTCACATTTTTTTGGCATTTTTAATTTTTTTACCATATAAGAATTCACCTTTAGAAATTTATCTTATAAAAAA
>CAYZTE010000006.1:21461-38918 GCA_964481225.1 uncultured archaeon
TAAAGACCGGTATCCAAAAGTTCTGTTATCTGTTTCATGTCTGTTTCACATTTCACATTTTTAATTATTAATTATATAACCGTTATTATATTTATAATTATTTCTTTAGTTTTAATTGTATCAAGTAAAACTAAATTCTTGTATTTTAAAGAAATGGTTTAAATCATTTTAAGTATGTGAACAAGTTTTTTAGATATTATTTTTCGTTTATCAGTATTTTTCTAGACTTAATAATGAAAACCAATTTTTTTTATTTTTATATTAATTCCCATATATAGTCTTGATTTTTTTCTGAGGAGATCATAAGATTATTGAAGAGGAAGAATTCATCGATTACGCGGATTTTTTAGAGAAAATAAGGGCATCAGAGTCCAACATAAAGAAAATTGATGATCCAATAGAGAGAAATAAATCAATAAAAGAGATTATTACAGCTTCAATCAATTTTACTAGTGAAATTGCCCAATCAGGAGAATATTTCGAAGCAGGAGAACTATTATTTTCAGTTGCTGATATGGTGGAAGATCTTGATTTTTCAGAATCACTTAAATTATATGAGCAAATAATTGAATTTTATAAACGGCAAATTATTGATTATAAACTACAGGCAAAATTACATGAAATTGCAGAGTTATATTTAAGAATTGCAGATGTCTATCGAAATAAATTTCAAGATAACCAGTTGGAAGAACATTATATCCTAAATAGCATCAAATTTCTGAAGCAAGAAAGTAAGTTATTAAAAGAATTCAATGAAACGCGGAAACTTGCCCAAAATTTTCAAAATATTGCTGAATTGTATTTGAATGCTTCAGATTTTAAAAATGCCATTAAATATTACGAGAGAGTTATCGAAATATCGAAACTTTATGATTATTATGATATGTTATCTTTCTCCTACCAGCAGATTGGTGCGTGTTATAAAGAAATAGACGATTATACCAAATCTCAGGATGTGATTTTGGATGGTGTCGAATTCTTCTCAAATTTAACAACAAAATTGGAAGAAAAGAATGAGAATTTAACATTATCCCAGATTTATCAGATTTTAAAAAATCTATACAGAATTCTAGATGAAGGAGACCAATACATAAATTATTCAAAAAAAGAAGCTGGAGCTTATATTGATTTAGCAGAGACATTAGATAAAAAAAAAGATAACTATCATAAAATTGCTAGATATTATAGGGGAGCTGGATTATGTTATCGCGAAATAAAAAATAATCTAATAGAATGTGCATCATGCTTTATTTTAGCAGGAAATTTTTCTGAAAAGATTGAAGATTTTGGTCAAGCAGCAATGAATTTTTTCGATGGTGCAAATATTTTTAAAGAATTGAATAATTTAGAAATGGCATATAAGCATTTTGTTAAAGCTGGAGATAATTATTGGAAAACTGGAAGTTTTAATGAATCAACAGAAAGTTATTTGAATGCTTATGACATTGCTGTTGAGGGAGGCTTAGAATATAATAGATTTGGTATTTTTAATCAAATCGTAAGGGGTTTAAATAAGATTGCTGAACAAGGATTAAAGAATAAACAGTTCTTTACGGCAGCTACTCTTATTTTAGAAAGCATTAAATTTTACGAGCAACTTGACACGGCAAAGGATTTTCTTTTAAGAGAGATGGTTAATAATTTATATCGTTATTATTACCGGGCAGCAAATCTTAAAAAAATAGGGTATTCTCACATAGTTTTCAGTTATGTTTTAGCCTCGATATCGTGTGTATTGAATGGAAAATTAGATAAAGCCTGGAAAATTATTTCAGAAATAGAATCTGAAGGAATTACAGTTAGGAAGTACAAAGAAATGATAAAAATAATGATTGAACGGGTTTCTAGTGGAGAAGAAGTGACTCTTAATAACTTTCCTTACGATTTAAGGAGATTAATTGAAAGTTCCGAAGAAATAATGTACCTATTAAAGTTATTTAGGGGTTTTAAGATAAAATAATTCTATTCAGATATGACAAAGAATAAGAAAATCATATTAAGTTTTGATCTTGATAACACTTTAATAAACAACAGTAAGGGAATTGTTAATTCTTTCAATTATGCTTTGAGGAAGTTTAACCTTCAAGAAATAAGTAAGCTTAAAATTGAAAAAATGATTGGTATTCCTTTAGATGATATGTTTGCTGAGGTTGCCAATATAAATCCATCTTTGTTATCTTCTGCATTTCGACAGTACTATAGGGTTGAAGGAATATTCCAATCAAAATTACTACCAGGCGTGAAAAAGAAATTGAAAGAATTAAAAAAAAAATCTTTTGTTTTAGGTATAATTACATCTAAAAAACAAGAAATGGCAAAAAGAATTGTGAAATTTTTAAAAATTAATGAATATTTTGACTATATTTTGGGTGAAACTGAAGATAGGAAAGCTTTAGGAAAATTGGATCCAAAATTAAAAAATATTCTAAAAGAGAGATACCCCAGTTTTGAAATCATTGTAATTGGAGATCATCCTAAAGATGTTATGCTCTCCAATAATTTAGATAGCCCTTTTATAGGCGTGCTGACAGGATATCATTCAGCAAATGAACTAAAGCAAATAAAAAGTAATAAGATCCTAATTATAAATTCTTTGAAAGAATTGACTATTGATAAAATATGGTCAATAATTTAAAGTTATAAAAAAAGCTAGCAAATAAAGACTTAAAAAATAGAAAAATTAGAAAGGATTTATATTACTTTTCCCATGATTCATATTCTTTCATAAATTCTTCTGGCTTCCACTGAGTTTCCATAAACTTTGGGATTCCAGAACTATCTCTAGGTCCTACAACTACATATGCGTCTGCTTCATCTTCTAAAGCTCCACTCAAGCGAGCAGCCATACCTGGAATAACGAGAATTCTATGTTTAACTTTATCAAAAGCTCCAAACTCTTTCACTGCTTCCGCTATTCCACCAGCATTAAATTGACCACCAGCAACAGCGCTCTCAATTCCTATCCCCTCTGTGTCAACTACTAAAAGCCAGCAATTCAAATTTGCCCCTTGTAAATCTTGTTCAACTGGGATTTTCGTCATTCTATAATTGCTCGTTACAAATATTGGAGCCATATCATCAGGTTCTCCAATTTCATAGATTCCAGGATCTACGGCAGGATAAATTCTAGGATCTGAAAATACACTTTGCCGTAATGTCATCAATGCTAAAAGCGCCCAAATTTCTTCTTTCTTCTGACCAGTGTGGAGGATGATTAAATTTGTATCAATAGATTCCATTATCGCACCCATAATTATTTCTTGATATTGATATTCCCAAAGCTCTTTATCATCTCCTCTTTTTACTTGACTCCAATAAGCCGCTGGTACGCCCATAACAGGCCAGCTAGCATTAGCATCTTCTTTGTCTATAGCAGCAGTTCTTAATTGTATGATCTTATCATAAGTAACTGATAGATTACCAGGGCCATAGAATGTTCCGGCATCTAAAACCATCTCTCTAACACCCAATATTTGTAATGTATTACTTAATGACGCCAACTCATCTAAATCGCTTGAATAAATTACAACAGGTAGATTGTTTTGAACAGCAAATCTACCAATTTGTTCCCATGTATCTTTTGTTGCTGCATAGAGTAATGGCTTTGTATCCTTAATATCTTCTGCAGCAGCTAATAAAATGTCAGCATTGAAGCTACATAATATAATTGGCAAATTCGAGATTTCAGTTATTTTTTTAGAGGCTAATTTGAACTGGTCTTTATCTCCTGATACATTTCTTAAAGCAATACCATTAAGAGTTAATACATCACCTATTCTCTCTATCTTTAAATCTGTTAAGTATTTAACAGTATCTTCTAAATCTGGGTCATCGTCAGCGACTTCAATAAATAATGCTGTTTGATTATAAAAAGTTAATTGATGTCTCATTAAAACTTCTTCTCCCCCAACCGTTACAGCACGATCTCCAACGCCAATAACTACTGGCTTTTGAGGGGGAGTAATAAGTTTAATAAGCTTCTCCCGTTTTTTTGCCTGTTTTGGATCTTGCATTAAATGACTACAATCTTGTACTGTAACCTTTCTTTCAAGCAAATCTGTACTAAATGCTATACAAGTGTCTAGTCCACAATCCTTACAGTTAGATTTATCAAGAAGTGCATAAATTTCCAAAGGACTTGGCCGAGCCATTTCTTTTCTCCAATTAAGTTTTTTTTCCTATTTAGAAATTTGAATAATAATGTGTAGTCTAATTTTAAATTGAATTAAAAATTTGGTTTTTTCAAAACTATAATACCTCAAATCCTTTTTTTCTGGATTTACGACTCAAAGGGAAATATTAGAAAATTTTTAAAAAATTTTTAAATTTAATCAGTTAATGGTTAAAGATCAAAAAAATTATGAAGAACTTCAATCTTTATTTTACCCTAAACACATTGCATTTATTGGGGCTTCAGAGAACTCAGCACTAGGCTCAATGATGTATTTACCTGCCTTTAAAGAATCTAAATGGTCAAATACTTTTTATCCTATCAATCCTAAATACGAAAAAATTCTTAATTGGAAATGCTACCCTACTGTTTTAGATGTTCCATACCCTATCGACACTGCATACGTGTCATTAAAAACTAAATTTATACTAAAAGCAATAAAGGAATGTGTAGATAAAGGAATTACATGGGTAATTATTTTTGCTTCTGGATTTTCTGAAACAGGTGATCCTAAGGGAAAAGAATTAGAAAAGGACGTGATAAAAATTATTAAAGGCACAAATACGAGAATTATTGGGCCAAATTGCTTGGGTCCTTTTAATGCAGAAATCGGAATGGCCTTCATTTATGCTTCCCAACAAGGAAATCTTGGAGGTGTTTCATTCATGTCTCAATCAGGAGGACACTTTACTCAATTAGTTGATGTAGGGTTTAAGCGAGATATTAGATTCCGCTATGGTATTAGTTTTGGAAATCAAATAGATTTGAATTGCGTTGATTTTTTAAGATATTATCGCGAAAATTCGAAAACCACGTTGATTACTGCATATCTGGAATCATTTGGTTCAGGAAAAGGCCAAGATTTCTTTTTAGAGCTCAAAAAAAGTACTAAAATCAAGCCTGTTATTATATGGAAAGGAGGTTACACTTTAGAAGGCTCACGTGCAGCTTTTTCACACACGGGTGCTATTGCTTCTGACACTCGATTATGGAAGTCAATGGCAAAACAGACAGGGGCGACTCTAGTCAAAGATAATGAAGAATTCTGGAATGCTATTAAGACATTTGAACTATTATGTCCCAAATATCTTCCAAAAAGTCGGAGAGTTGGGATTATTACTCCTGGTGGAGGTGCTTCAGTTAATTTAACGGATTTATTTACTAATCAAAACCTTATAGTTCCTGTGTTAACGTCTGAATCTCAATTTAAAATTTCTCAAGTTTTACCAAAAGTAAATGTGAGTATTAAAAATCCGATCGATTTAGGGGCGAAAGGTTTTATATTAGACGTCTTTACTGAATGCGTTGATATAGTAGTCAATGACCCTAATATTGATATTATCATCATCCCACTATGGCCATATCATGTTTATCGTCATGTTTTCAAGAGAATGATTAAAATTCGCGATTTGACATCTAAACCTTTTGCTTTTTGTTTGCCTAATATGGCTGATGATGATGCACTAACAAAAAGATTCAATTCCGCTAAGAAATTGTTGCATGAAAAAAGAGTTTTATATTATTTATCGTTAAGAGATGCTGCTCGCAGCATGTCAATGTTATGTGATTATGCTGAATTTTTAAAATCCCATAACATTAAATTATCTATTAAAGGAAACTAGTAGTTAATAGGTTAAGTAAGTATTTTCCAAGGATATGATGATTGAACACCATACTTAATTATTAAAAACTTAATAAATTGATATTTTTAAAAAGAAGAAAAGAAGGTTCACAAAATCCAAATTTTTTTAAAAAAAGGGCTTTTTAAAGGCGAAATCCAATGTAAGATTGAAAATTTTGTTTCCCTTCTTAATAATTAATTTAAATCTAACTATAAAAATAAAACAAAAATTTATGGCCAAAAGAATCTCATCGATAAAAAATGAAAGTTTCTAACCCAAAATTTAAAAAAATTTCTAGGAATGCCTTTTTAACATATCTTTTATTGTCTTCTCGATTAATTCAGGATCTTTCTGACCTGGAATAACTCCTTCTGGAAAATAACCTCCATATCCCCCAGTCTGTATTAAAACGTTATGAAGGTCATATTTCCTGTCAAAAATGACGCTTCTAATAGTTACATCTTGTATACGAGAATAAGGAATCGTTTTCTGTATTCTATTGTAAACTCCCTTTTTAATTGTAATATTGCTAGCCGTTATTTTAAAACTGAAATTCTTAATATAAGCCTTGAAATAGTAGTTCATAAATACCATATAAAATATGCCAAATATTATGATCCCTACTGTCATGTAAAGAAATATTAAGTTTATTCCACTAAAAATGTTAATAGTATCATCAATTAAGCCCGAAGTTACATTAAAAACAATTAAAGGAATTAATATCACAAAAATAGAAGGTATGAAGGTCCAAACTTGTTTTAATAGCGCTCTCTTTTTAAAATCTGGATGGACACTTCCTTCATAAAGAACTCGTTCGTAATCCATTTTATTATCTGCTTGTACTTATAAGTTAAAAGTATCATATTAGATTACATTAATAAAGTTAAGTAAAAAGAAAACACAGATGTTTACTCTTACAATTTAAGAAAAAAATAAATTTAAAATTGAGATGGTATTTTGATCTAATAAATTTCTGATTTCGATACTAGCAAAGCAAAAAATCCATAAAAGATTAAATTTATTACGCAGGTTATTAGAGCATATATTATAATTATGTCATTTGTTGTCCATCCATATGTGGAATCCAGCGTATTTTGTGTGGTTGGACTTAAAAAAGTTCCAATTAAAACACAAACGGTACTTACAACAACAGTTAAAAGCCATCCTCCAAAACATTGACCCTTGCTTTCTCCTAATCGTCCCGCAAGAATTGCAGCAATGATTGGCGAAACTAGATATCCAAGCCCCAGGAATAGATAATCCATTTCACTATTTAAAATGGGGTCTGCGATTGCCCATTCCATATTAATAAATGGAGCGCTAACGATTGTGCCAAAAAGATAATATATAAGCATTAAAGGTGCATATTCTCCTGAATTTGGATCGAATCTATTAATTAATTCATCTAATCTTTGATCAAGTAGTAAATATAATATTGTGAAAATAAAGTTCAATCCCATAAAAGCTAATAAACTTTAAAAAAATGCTTTACCAAATCCCATTTTTATCAGACTCTTTTTTAAAAGAAGTTTTTCGATTATATTATGATGATGTAAAAAATAATATTATTTGAAATAAAAAAACTTTAATTTTTAAATTTTAGTGTATAAAAAAATCAACATTATAATCTCTAGTAGCATAAAACTTTGAGTTCCTATAAAATAATATACATAATAATCTTGCTTTCGAAACTATTTTCTTAGATTTTGAGATTTTTCTCCATAAAGACCTCCTAAATTTAAATATTTTTTTTCTGATATTATATTGATAAATCAATGAGAAGTGATCGCAAAATTTTTGCCCTTGGAAAGCTCAAACATAAACATTTAGCTAAGTTGTTTTCAAATCTTGAAATTCAAGATGAGAGGATAATTATGGGTTCTAAAATCGGAGAAGATGCTGCCGTTATAGATATTCCAGGTGATAATTATTTAGTTGCAAAAACAGATCCTATTACTTTTGCAACTGACCAAATAGGATATTACGTAGTAAATGTAAATGTAAACGATCTCGTATGTACAGGAGCAGTGCCAAAATGGTTTCAATCTACGATATTGTTGCCCGAAAGTGATATGACTAGTGAAATAATTGAAAAAATTTTTAAAGATATTCATGATACATGTAATTCAATGGGAATAACGATAATTGGAGGGCATACAGAAATTACCCCTAGATTAGATAGACCAATGGTCATTGGCTCATTACTAGGAGAAGTTAAGAAGGAAAAACTCGTGTTGACTTCAGGAGCAGAACCTGGAGATGCACTTATTTTAACTAAAGGAATTTTTATTGAAGGTACGTCCATTATTAGTCGAGAGAAAGAAAAAGAATTATTAGAAAAAGAATATAGTTTAGATTTTATAAGAAAATGTAAAAAATATCTCTACGACCCCGGTATTAGCGTTTTTAAGGAGGCTCTCCTTGCAAATCAGCATTTTAATGTTAAATCAATGCACGACCCCACGGAAGGTGGTTTGGCGTGCGGTATTGCTGAAATGGCAATTGCATCCAATACAGGAGTAATAATTGAAAGCAACAAGATTGAAATTCTACCAGAACCTTTAAAATTGAGTAAATTTTTTAATTTAAATCCAATGGGCACTATTTCTTCAGGATCTTTATTAATTGCATTAAATGATGAATATAGCTCTGATTTAATTGATCTATTAAATAAGAATGAAATACAAGCCGAAAAAATAGGGAGTTTCGTTTCTAAAGAACGTGGTTTAAAGATTCAAGAAACAAACGGAGAAATAAAAAATTTGAATTATTCCGAAACAGATGAAATAACAAAAATATTTTAAATTATTTTGATATAATAGAGATTTCTGTAAAGATTCCAGTATTTAACTAAGATTTTTATTTTTAAAATTTTATGTTATATATTAAATAGTGTGAAGTATTAAGGGTTGGTTGATTTTGAATATATATAGATTAAATTAATAATTGATTAAAGTTGGCTTACAAAGAATTACGTGAAATCTTAGATTTTCTGGAAGACCGAGTCAAAGGACAAGGACTTGACCTTAAATTAGAAACTAATCTCTTCTTTGAAATATTAGATAGGAAAAAGAACGAATTTGAAGAATTTAGGGAAGAGATTAAATCTAAATGGACAGATTTTTCAGAAAAAAATAAGAAAAGAGTCTTGAAGAAAACCTTTACTACTTTTTTTTATAATAATTTTCATGATTTTTTTAAATTCTTTTTGCAAGTCTTTTTCGGATTTAGTGAAACTTCATTAGAACTGATAATCAAGGAAAAAATCTCTGATAAAATTCTGTTTTTAGAATATAATTACTTCTTAACTTCAGAGGAAAAAGAGCATTTTAATAGAACTTCAAAAAAATATGAAAATGAAGTTCTTTATGGCTTTACTTTTCCTACAGGATATCTCTATTTTCTTATTAGACTTTTAGGAATGATAATGAGGAAAACAATTAAAGAAAAAATCTTCATTTTACTTGACGGTGTTATAGTTAAAAGAGAAGAAGAAAATAGCACCTTGCATTTTATGATCATAATAAAAGACAGTAAAGATGAAATCTTTCATTGCTATTACAACATGGTTCTCTATAACTTCCTCAGACATTTCAGAAGTACTCCGGAACAAATTTATAAAAAATTATTGGAAGGCAGAGATAAATTATATCAATTAGCAGTAGAAGAATATCCATCAGCAAGAGAAAGATTGGTTGATTTGTTATATTATTTTTATAAAAAATGTAACTTATTACAAAGCTTTGCTCCGTTATTAGATTTCTTTAATTTTGTGGGTTCACGGGTTGAAGATTCCATTTTTTCTAAGGTAGATGTTATAAAGAAGGATTTTTTAGTAAATTTAGATTATAACTTGGAGAAAAAAAATTCTATTATTAAATTCTTTGATTTTCTTGATAAAAAATCAACCCTATATTCAACGTTTCAAGCAAATAACCTACCTTCTCCCAAATCACAGTTAAATTTGTTTTTGTTATATATGAAATTCTATTTTGGAAGCGGTCTTGAAGCCCTAGAGGTAGGCGATTTATTGTTTTTACCAGAAATTTTCAAAACTACATTAGATCAGTATAATAAAAAGGCTGATGACGTCATAGGGGCGAATTCTATTAAAAATATAAAAACATTTCTTAACTTTTTTTCTGCTTTATCAAATATTAAAAACATCGATTTATTTTTCCGCAAAATATTCAACAAAAACATATCCCAGCTAAATTATGGATTTTTTATGACGTTTTTAAAAAGTTTTAACTCAAAGTTTGACTTGCAAATGAATCAAGAAAATAAAATCCTTGCTGAGAACCCTCAAAATACTCCATTTATTTTTAGTATTATTGTGGATCATATATGTAGAATTCTCTATGTTTTAATAGATAAAATATTTCTTAGATCTAGACCCGATGCGGCTTCCAATAATTTCATTGATCCTCGTAGCAGGTATATCGGAAAAAATATAGCCTTAAGGGTTTTAGAATTATTTGTTTTTCAAGATATAAACTATTCCGACGATGTTTGGCCGGATTACATTATTAGCCTAAACAAAGAATATATTAATAAAGAACTTAATGAATTTGATGTTGCAATACCAGATGAAAGTTTCTATACTGCAGAAGAGTTAACCCAGATCATGGTTACATACACCATCCAATCAATCTCAGATCAAGCTTTTTTCGAAGAGTGGTTATTACATGAGATAATAATCCCTTTAAACAATTTAATCTTAAATGTTGGAAATTCTGTTGAAAATACCTCAAATGAAATTGAAGTTTATGAAAAATTGAGTGAATTTTTCATCTCAGATATAGAAGATGAGGTAATAGTTAAAGAATTCAAATTCTTATGTCAACAACTTGCTCCATTTTGG
Organism: uncultured archaeon; assembly: GCA_964481225.1. Classification (GTDB taxonomy): domain Archaea; phylum Asgardarchaeota; class Lokiarchaeia; order Sigyniarchaeales; family SOKP01; genus Loki-b32. The sequence goes on from CAYZTE010000006.1 coordinate 32,119, forward strand.
AAAAATATTGATTGATTCGAGGTTAAACTATTTCATTTTATTTAATCCTAAAAATTTCTAAAAATCTCTGGAAGTCTTTCTCTATATCTAATAAAGGCAAATTAGAAACATGATTTTCATTAAGATTCGTCGAACAAATAATTCCAGATATCATTTTAACATTTTCTGTTAATTGAGGTATGACATCTTCGACATCTTTTACACACAAAATAGTAGGGTTGTTTAAATTCCGAAAACCTTCAGTTATTAATAAATCAATTTTATAGGGTCCTTTCTCAAGCCAACTAATAATCTCATCTAATTTATTTTCTCGAATTTTTAAAAATATAGCAAATTCATCATTAACGTTTTGAATAACAGAATATGACGCACCTGCTCCTGTAAATTTGTAGGAATCCTTTCCCTTCTTATCAACACTGTGATGCTTAACATTTTTTATCACTGCAACACCGTATTTCAAATTATTCTTTAATAATTTTATTAGGTTTACAATTAGATGTGTTTTTCCTGAGCCAGAATAGCCAATAACATCAATTAATTGAATAAATATCGCACCTACTCGTATTAACTATTATTTTATTTAAATAATCCTTAAATGCTTATTTTATTCTTCATTTCTAAGTTTTTCTTTTCTTTTTCATAATTCCAAAAAAATTTTTGTTTTTGTAATTAACAGAAATTTCAATAAAAAAACATTATAATATTTTACTATTTAATATATACTTAAATAAGACTCATCTTAAGAATTCAAAAGATTGTTTTGTTCTTATGCCCGGAAAAAAAGAAAGATTTGTATTTGACGCCAATTTCTTCATATGCATGTTGCAAATTAGAGCACGTGATATTTTAGGAAATCTTGATAAGGTTGCTAAAGAATTAGGTTATGAATATTATATCTCTGAAGTTGTGTTTGATGAGATAAAAGCACCACACACATTCAAAGATAATATGAGAAAAATTGTACACGTACAAAATGTATTGCCAAATGAAATCCATGAAATTAAAGATAAACTCAGTCATTATAACATTAGGTTTCCAGCGCAGGATCCAGATCTATCGCTTGTTTTTATAGGAGCGAAATTATTAGATGAAGATCATCTCACACCTGCTCACTTGGTAACTGACGATTTCAAATTGGCTAAAAATACAAGCTTGCTATATAAAGGTAAAATTAATACATTATCACTTTCAAGCTTTTTATTAAAGATACAAAAGACTATATCTAATAAGCAAATGAGGAGCTACTTTAAAGATATTTGGAAACGTAGTTTAAATTACACCTTATCATATATGATTGAACGATCAAAAATCTATGCAGCTGAAACTAAAATAATGTGGCTCATTGAGAGAGCAGTAGCTGTGACTGAAGATTCCATAATATCAAGCGACATTGAGCTAGAAAACCCAGATGCGGGTGTAAGATTTGAAGTTGGAGCTTCTAAATATGCAGAAGAGATAGGAATTGCTGAAAAGTATATATCCAATCAAGATATCCCTCATAGTGAAGAAAAAAAAATATTTGGGATAATAAAATTCCTCGAAAACTTGAAAATTTCCAGAGAGTATGTAATTCGGGCGAGGGAGGCAATAATTAAAAGCGAAACCAAAGATGCGGTAAAATTTTTGAAAACAGGCAACGGATTTTTAGTATCATTACTTCAAGTCGCTTCTGGGCAATTAACAAATATAAAGGATTATGAAATCGTTGAACAATTGATATGTTCTGAAATCAGCAAGATGGAATTTTTACGGGCGTATCTGTTAGTTTCCCTTGGTCGAATCAATATTGCTATTGCCTCACTTGAGAGAGCAGCATTATTCTCGGTAATAATTCATAACTATAAAACGTGCTTGACTCTAAATTATTTAAAAGCCTTAATTTACTTGTTCCATGGGCTATATAAAAGCGCAATTAAACAATACAACTTTACTGAAGAACTTGCGGAAATATATGAGGACGATAAGCTAAGGCTAAAGTGTTTAATAGGAAAAGCCATAGCACTTTATATTCAAGGTGAAGATAAAAATACAGCAATAAATATTATGGAGGAAATTTCAAACATGGATTTAGACAAAAATTTTCTTGATGCAATCATTGTTTTTAGCGAGCTTGGTGATTACTTCTTAGCCTTGGGACATTCACAGATAGCCACAAATCTATACAATCAAGCATTAGAAATTTCTATTGATTATAAATTATCATTTAAGAGTGAAGTTCTAATAGAGAAATTAAAAAGATCATACATCTCAACTGTTCTAGATGGATATTCTGCAGAAGATATGGTAGATAAATTAGATCTTTTATTAGATAAAGCTTATTCCATTAAAAACGTTGAAAAATATAATGAACAAATTAAAAAAATATCAAGTTTTAATCTATTATTTTACACGCCATTCCCTTATATTACAGGAAAAAAAAGCGCCATTCCTTTCTCAAAACTACCAAATGAGCTTCAAGAAGATTATTTAGAAGTTGTTTATTTTGAAAAACTACCTGAGAATCAAGACCAAATTCTCTTTATTGTCTCACATTATGAATTAGGTTTATTAGGAATCAAACTAAAGACAAGTGAAAATGTAACTGGAATTGCTGAAAATTACACTCTTAAAATAAAATCCTCAGCAAAAGTTAAAATATATGAACCGGATGAAATATTGAGAAACAATTTTTTAATACGTGCAATTATAGAAACAACAGCTAAAGATCAGGTTCAAATAATATATACTCTTCCTTCTTTTTTTAAGCAATTAAACTTATAATAATTTCGAGGAAAAATAATTAACAATAAGTTTTTAATGTAAGATTTTTTTTATTCTTTTCTTATCCTTTTATCTCGTTGGCTTATTTGGTGGCCATGAATAGCACAGCTAATACAATAATATTTAGTTTTGCTTGGAGCTTGAATAATAGTGCCAGCTTTCTTCAATTCAGCGTACATACGACCATCCACAAGAGAAACTCTTCTAGTTACTGCTTTTGCTTTACTGCGAGCTACAAATCTTCCACATTTACTACATTGAACTCTTGCATAATGACCCTTGCTTGAACCGCTCCTACCGCCACTTTTTCTTTTTTTTGGAATGAGAATCAGCTATTTTTAATTTGTTTTATTTAATTTTCAAGTTTCTTAAGAATATGAATTGGACAAACCTTAAAAAATTTATTCTTTAATGTAGGTTATTGAAAGAATCAGAAAATTTAACGAATTTCACTATTCCGTTAATTCTAATCCATCCTGTAGGGCATCTACTTTACCTAAGGATTTAAAAGTAAATATTAACCTCTGTCCTATTGTTATAATCAACAAGCAGATGTAAATTATTATAAAAAATAGAAAGAACCAAGTAACTGGAACTGAAGTTATTAAAGGATTTAAGGTAGTCCAGGGTTTTCCTGTCATGAATTTTGAAAAATTATAAATCCAAGTTTCAAGAATTAAAGCAAGCATTAATAAAATTACTCTTTCTGCGCGTTCCATGTAGCCAATCCCTTTTATGTTAATACCCTCATTCTCTGCCCTTGCTCGTATGTAAGAGATCATTACAATTAAGAACATTACAATATAACCTAATAAGAAATTTAAAAGACCACTATATATTAATCCTAGAATCAGAATTGCATCTGAAAGCCTATCTAAATTTGAATCAAGAAAAGCACCTGTTTTTGTCATTTTACCAGTTCTTCTTGCAACTTCACCATCAAATACATCAAACGCCCCTGCCCAAAACATAAAGAACGGTACAAGCCAAGCGAACCAAAAAAAATGATGGATAAAACCTATTGCAATTAGAAAAGCTGCCCCAATTGAACAAAGAAAACCTAAAAATGAAAGAATATTAGGGGTGATATCATGTTTAATTAAAAATTTTACTGGACGATCAATAACTTTTTCAAGTAGTTTTTTTTGTTTCACTCTTTTTTTATTAGGGCGTTCGAGATCGCTCAAATTGAGTTTAAAGTCTTTTTATGTGATTATAAATTTAAAATTTCTTTTTAATAAAAAATTTATTATAATGTTAGGAAATGTAATTTTAATAATCGAATAACTGACGAAGCTAAATATGATTGAGTCCCTAAACTTATTGTTGGAAGCCTCAAGGTTAATAATTCCTTTGAATTAATAAATTCGCCCTCTTGACTACCTATAATGAAAATGATATTTTTTTTTTCCTGAATGCTGTTTAATAATTTGAAAAAATCCTTACCTTGTTCATGCAAAATATATAAATTATACTTTAAATTTTGAAAGTGCTTTATCGCATCAATTATACTTATTTTTGAAACTTTAATAGAACCTAATGGATTGTTTGTTAATTCTTCATTCGCGCTGTGTTTTTTTAGGAAATCAACAAAATAATCTGTCAAAAGCAATTCATTTTTAGGAAAAATATTATAGTTTAATGACTCAGGATTAAAAATATACGTTCCATAATTATCTAAAAATACCCACATCTGAATACTTTTTTCAAAACCTTCTTCACCTAATATTGCTGCCAGAATACATCTTGAGATCACATCTAATCTACCAGAAGATCCTGGAATATCCTTGATAGTATAATTACTTATGTCCACAGTCTCAGATTTAATGAAAAAAATTAACTTCATTTTTACTTAAATTTAAAAAATGGTCCAAATGCATTTTATATTTAACTAATTACTAATAAGACATACTATTCAATTTTATTGATTAACAACAAGAAATTTTTTCAAAAAAATGGAAAAGAACAATAATGCGGAATAAATAAGGAAATGCAAAACTCAATATTATTCGAATTCTTTTTTTTTTTTCTAAAGTTTTTATAATTGAATCAAAATAATTGAGAGTTACTTAATGATTCTTTTTTTTGAGCTGAATGATTAAGTAGAAAACTGAAATCATTAAAACAATAGATATGAGGATCCCAATAATCCCAGCCCCATAATCACTTTTTATCCAACTCAATATTGGTATCCAAGGAGATGTTAAACCCTCTAACCATGATTCGTCATTTTGATCAATTAATACTCTTTCTAATCCATCCGGATCTTCTGAAAGAATTCCTATTGTAAATCCCACTGAAATCATAAGCATCAATATTCCTATAACTGCAAATACTGAATGTATTGGTCTTTTGTATTTTTTAATATTAAATAATTTTACTTTACCCATCATTAGTGATTCTGTTGTAATCAAATCTGGTTTTACTTTATAGATGTAGAATACAATCAATGCAGAGATAATTGCTTCTCCGATACCTATTAACATATGCCAGTAAACCATCGCAGGAATAGCAATTTCGATGGGAATTGCTCCAGCAATACTTAATTCAATAGCACATATAAGTGAGGCTAATACAATAGCAATGTAGGAGCCAATAGCAGTAGCTATTGAAACTTTTATTTCTTTTCTGATTGATGTTTTATTTAGAATTTTTACTATACATACTACAATATAAAATCCAATTATTCCACCAATTATTCCCATATTGAAGGCATTTGCTCCTAGGGCTGTAATCCCTCCATCTCCGAATAAACTTTGTACAACCAAAACTAAAAAGAGAATAATTACAGATGCCCATGGACCTAGTATAACAGCGACAAGAGTCCCACCAATTAAATGACCTGAAGTTCCTCCTGGAACAGGATAATTCACGAACTGAAATGCAAATATAACTGCAGATAATACTCCTATATATGGTATCAATTTATCGGAATCCTCTTTCTCAAATACTTTTCCCATTTTAAAAAATCCTACAGTCATTATTAAAATTATAACAAGCCATAAGATGAGTAGTGTTGCGGGATCAAGTAATCCATCTGGTATATGCATTTTTAAAATATTAAGGTTAATTTTTTTTGTAATGAAAAATTAAAATATTACTATATTATAAAAAAGTATGAAAAATAATAAATATTACTTTAATAAAATATGAATGTTTTAAATTGACTTACAGCTGGTCAAATCTTGAAAACGACATTACCTTTTAGATATGAAAATGAAAGAATTTACTTAAATAAGATTCATCCTCTAATTCGCTTAGTTTTACCTTTTATTCTTGTAATACCTTTTCTCATTATTAATAATTTTTATCTTATTTTTACGGTTTTAATAATCTGTTTAATTTTCAATTTAATATTTAGATTAAACATTATAAAAATTCTTTCAAGACTTAAAGTTGTAATACCATTTGTAATTTTAATTACAATATTTATTCCTCTATATGTAGGAGAAACAATTTTATATCAATTGAAAATTGGTGTCAAAATTAATATTTATAAAGAAGGTTTATATATTGCGTTTCTAATATTTTTACGAGTTTTTGGAGCATTATTTATATTCATGTCCTTTTTCTCAACATTAACCTATTCAGAATTCATAGAAGCATTAACAAAATTAAGAATCCCATCATTTTTAATAGGATCTTTAATAATAATGTTGCACTATATTCCAATCTTAGCAAGTTCTAATAAAAAGATATTAGAAGCCCAAGAAATGAGGGGTAAAAAAATCACGTCGTATTGGCAAAAATTAAAGAGTCACGCTTATATTATGGGTAAAAGCATTGTTATGAATATGGAAAGAAGTGAAAAATTATATGAAAGCTTAAAAATGCGTGGTTTTTCTGGTAAAATTACATTTTCTCCGAAAAAATTAAAACTAACTGATATAGGATTAATTATTTTATTTTCTTTGATGATAATTTGTTTTATTTTTATAATTGATTTACAATCAATTTATCAAGGGGTGGTTGCGTTATTTTTGCAGTAGAAGTTGAAGGTCTAAATTTTAGCTACAATTCAGGATTTAATATTCAAAATG
>CAYZTE010000007.1:0-38710 GCA_964481225.1 uncultured archaeon
CCGTCAATTTGCTCAAAGCGAAAGATTACCCTTAAAATTTTATCTTGATGTAGGCGTACTTGAGGAAACCGATCCTACACATTTATTTATTTCTAACCGTCATTTCCGTACAATTTTACAAGCTAAGGGATATCCTGTTTACTACTTGGAATTTCTAGGTGGGCATGATTTTGTTTGCTGGCGAGGTTCAATAGCGGATGGACTCATTTACCTTATAGGAAAATAAAAATTAAGGCATAACGCCCCACTGACTTGCTAGGTGATATTTATAAAGAATAAATAGAAAAGTGAAAAAAATAAGTTCATTCATTTCAATTTTATTGTCGCAACATTCATTGTATACTTTTTTTTTAAATATCTACTCTTGTTTATGCTTTTACTTTTGTTAAAGTTTAAAAGTGCTAAGTTGATTAAGGATATGTAAAACTATGATAGATTCAGATCAGACAATATTAGTAAATTTTATTTGTCCATATTGCAAAGAAAGTTTTAGAAAGGAAATAGAGTATGAGAAAAAGTCTGGTCTTTTTAATTTGTTAATAAAAAATCATCCTAAAGGAGAAAATTGCCCCCCTTTTATAGCATTCATAGATAACAATGGTAAGCACAGAGGATCTCAAAAAATCGATAATATTAAAGGTGATATTTCTAATAAGGAACAATTGCTTGAAGATACCTAGAGTAAAATAAATGAACTCGATAATACAATACGATTCTATCATTTAAAAGTGCCTCGAAAAGGAGGAAGAGGATTTGAACATAAGGTTTCAAATATGAAAGATAGGAAATTCATGAGCTCAAAATTTTACTCTCAATTATTTGACTTTTTAACTGAAACTGACAATTTTAATACTTTTGGTACAATCGGCGTTGATAGTGATGCTGAGTTTGAGGATGGAGTTATGATTTACGGAAAATACCTTGGAATGGCTTATACAATATTTTGGAAAGACCAAAAATCACTGCAAAACAAAACATTGGAAGAATTGAAAGCTCACGCCAATCTTACTGTAGAAAAATTGTTAGATATTTATGACCTTATAGACTTCTTTTATTAAGAGCATTATTACAATTAAAAGTTTAATGGGAATGCTCCTTATTTTTTAAAACTTTTAAATCTTTAAAAAAGATAATGTTTGCGATATTTTTTACGAGTATTTGAAAAAAATTAGAAAAAATAAAAAAAAAAGATTATTGAATTTGTATTACCATTAAGCTGTTCGAAAATCCTTTCCCACAGTGTACGCAATACACGAATCCCTTGTCAGATAAAGTATGGATCATCGAATTAGTGAATCTGTTTCCACATTCAGTACAATATGCAACTTCAGGGTGAACTGCTTGAAAAGTTTTTTGAACAGGTACTTGTTGTTGTATTGGTTCACTTACTTGAGGTTGTTCTTGTTGTTCCTGCGAATCCTCAGATTTAGGCCTTGGTTTTCCTGAAATTAGGTAATATAATCCTGCACACGCCTTATAAAAGAGAAGACCAATTCCCTTTAATAAGTAATAAACGCCTTTAAGAACATAATAAATTAAATAACCAACCCCTTTTAGAACATAGTATACTACAATTACAGCAAACACCAAAAGCGTAATAGCACCGAGTATGATTAAAAATTGACCAAATACTGGTTGTGCTAAAAACCAATCAACAATCTCTTGCAAGGTGGTATCAAAAATATAAACATCTTCCATTTTTTATCACTCCAAATCATATTTAATTAAAAGAAGATATTAATTGAATTAAAAAAATTTGGAGTCCAATTTTTAAAATTTAATTTGAAGATCTACAAAAACCTGAGTTAAAATTTTTAAGAAAAAGGAGTAGACGTGAAATTATTTATATCTCATTTACATTATCAATAATTTCTAATCCACTTCTATTTAATCTTTTTATTAACTTTTCACGCAACTTGTTACATTGCCAATCATAGAAGAGAAGAGGAATTACGCATAAATAACCCATTAGCAAGTATCACAGAAAAAAATTGCATGATCAAGATCATTACTATAGGAGAGATTACAAAAAGAGCTATAATGTCAAAAATTGAATTTCTTACTGGGATTAATATTGTTACATCAGTTGCTTTATTTGATATTATCATTGCAAAAAGCAATCCAATTAAAGGAAACTGAATTACTAAAGAAATTATTAAAAAGGTTAATTTTGACTTTTTATTCATTTGCTTCACTTCTTTTTATTTTTAAGATAAAGATTAATATAATATGCATCTATTTATTAATAAGTTTTTAATTTATGACATTTTAGTAAAATGTCTATGATTTCTTAGATTTTTGAAATTCATACATCATTTTAAATGCCTTTATTGCATGCTTGATGCGAGTCATTATTGGAACATTTAATCCTCCCCCTGGAGATGGTGATGCTTCTTTAAGGAAATCAAAAGTCCATCTGGAACCAAAACATACACAAACACATGGTTTATTAAATTTTTCTGATAATTTTTTAAGAAGATCAAAATATTGATTTACTGCATCCAATGCTGTTTTACCCAGCATTTGAAGTGGCCATCTCGGAACTGAAAAGATAAATAAAACGGAATCCACGTTTTCATCATTAAAAATCGCTTTGATTGAAGGGATGAATGTTTCAAATATGGAGGGCCCCAAATCTATAGTTGCCTCGATAGATACCCAGTTTGGAATTACTGATTTTATTCGATTAATTGTATTCTCACTCAAATTTGCTAACATTAACCCTTGTTTTTCAATTTCATCACATGCCAAAGCTCCTAAACTCCCTGAACCAGTAACTATTGCAACATTTTTCCCTTTAGGTAAAGGTTGAGTAGCAAAAACTTGAGCAATATTAAACATTTCATAAAAATTAGAAACTCGAAATACTCCTGGAAATTGTTTAAAAACGGAATTGTAAGCCCTATCGTTTCCTGCTATTGATCCTGTGTGACTTTTAACTGCATTTGAACCAATCTCACTCTTGCCGTTTTTAAGTATCAAAATAGGCTTTTTCGTCTTTTTAAGTACTTTTATGAATTCTTTTCCTCTTTTTGTTCCTTCCAAATAAAGCGTAATTACTTTAGTATTAACATCCTCAGTCAAATATTCTATCATTTCAATCTCATCGACATCAACCTTGTTTCCGATTGTAATTGCCTTTGAAAGACCAATTCCTTGGTCTATCGCCCAATCAATAAAAATATTTCCTAAGACTCCAGATTGTGCTATAACTGAGACTTTTCCTTTAATTCCTTGATCAAATGCCATATCAGCGGTTGTAAATTCATTGTAAAAATCTGTCACTCCAATACAATTTGGTCCAATAATTCGAACTCGTGAGTTTTTCGCAATTTCTGCTATTTCATTTTGAATATTCACATATTCTTCTATGCCTGTCTCAGCAAAACCAGCAGATTCTATAATTATTCCTTTTACTCCTTTTACAACACAATCTCTTACTGATTCTAATACGTATTCATTTCCTATTAGAATTATTGCTAGATCTATCTCATCAGGAACATCTTTAATATTCTTATAAGCTTTATGACCGAGAATTTCATGTTTCTTTATGTTTACTGGATAAGTCTTAAATTTTGAGTTAAGAAGATAATTTGTAGTTGCATAACCGAATCTAAAGTTATCCGAGGCTCCAATTATCGCTACTGTTTTAGGTTCAAAAAAAACGTTAAGTTCTTTCATGATAATATTTGGTTGATGATTTTAATTGAAAAAAAAAAGATATTTAATAACATTATTCATTGAAATTAAAGATTAAGATTATTTAATCAGAATAGAATAATAAGTTTTAAAAAATATGATTTTTCTATATCACAAAAAATTATGAAAATTGGTCAATTTTGATAATAAATTTTTAATAAGAAAATCTTATTAACTTTTAATACAATTAATAATTTTTCTTTTAAAATTTAATTCATCATATTAATTTGATTTATTTAATCTAGAGAATTATAGAGTAAATCCTTAAGAGCCTTATATAATGTATTTAGGCGGATTAATTAGAAAAGAATTTGGCAGAATTAGATCAGATAAAAGGACATTAGTTTTATTGTTTGTTATTCCTATAATATTAATTGTTGTTTTTGGTCTAACTACTGGAGTAGGTGTTACAAAATTTTTTACATCTGCTATTATAACTCGTGATGATATGCCAACATATGATGATTTTCCTTCTAATTCTTCTAAATATGATGATACTTTCATATCGATAATGCAATATAATACTTCATCATGGGATCTTTATAGGTATTATAATGCAACAGATTCAGAAGAATATGATAATGCATATCAGGATTGTCATGATTTTCTAAAAAATGGTGATATAGACATAATCATAATTTTACCAGAAAATTTTTCAGAATCAGTCGAAAATAAGATTAATCCTGTTCTAATTTATTATATTGATGGATCTGATTCCACAGCAGTAGCAGCCATTGAAGTTGCCATTCAAGAGCCTATCGCTCTATTTAGAGCAGAAACAGATATGATTACAAATTTTACGATCATGATACCATATCTAGAATTTGATGTCCCATTTTGGGAATCAGCAATTTTAAATTACGCAATCCCATTCATTTTACCTATTATAATTCTCGGAACTACCATAAACTTAACCTCGCTCTCAATTGTTTCTGAGGGCCCCCTTCCTCGGATGCTTGTAACTCCAACTACTAAAAGAGAGATAATTTTGAGCAAATTAATTGCGAATTCTATAATCATGTTGCTTCAATCAACTGAGATTTTTTTTATGATATCTTTCTTTGGATTATATAGTTTGGGGTCATTATTTTATTTCTTTTTAGTTCTAATAATGATTGGTTTTAGTGGTATTTGCATTGGGTTATTTATTTCTGCTTTAAGCCCAACAGAGCAAAGTGCAAATCAAATGTACCTAATTATGTTTATAGTTATAATTCTTTTTTCAGGAAGCGTTCTTCCTTTAAATGTTACTCAGCCAGGAGTGCAAATTTTTATTAATTTACTCCCGTTATCGAATGCTGTTCCACTGATAACAGATGTAACATTAAAAGGTTTATCTCCAAATTTAGAAAGTCTATTTTGGCTTAACTTAAGTTCCTTGATTTACATCATGTTAGCTTATATCATCTACATGTTTAAGAAACTAGAGGTGTAATATGATGAAATCAAAGAAGAGATCTTTAACACTAAATTTTAAAAAATTCAATACCATAATTACGAATTTAAAAAACAGTATTCTCAGAATCATAAAACAAGTTAAGAAAGAATTTCAGCTTTTGTGGACTGATAAATTCAATATATTGCTAGCTATCGTGATCCCTCCATTAATAATAATTATGTTGGGTTTTACAATGACTGATGATTCAAAACAAATAGAATCTATTCCCTGCATGATAGTATCATATGATTCTAATACATTTATTAATGAAAATGATCTTGTGGAATCAAAATTAGATCACTATACAATACCATATGTAAATGCTGTAAATAAGTCAAGTATGCTTGATTTAGTTCGATTTTATAATGCAACAGAGGAAATTTATGCCATGGAACAAGCTAGAAATGCTTTAATATCTGGAACTGTCAAAATCATTTTATCATTACCTGTTGATTTTACGGAAATGCTAGAATGGGGTCTTCCTGGATTAATTGATTGTATTCTTGATGCCTCAAGTATTCAATATATTCAACAGAATCTAAATGCTGTCTATGATTCAATTAAAATATTTATAAATGATACTAATCTAAATCCTCAATTTAGGGTCCAGGGATTTGAAGAATTTTCTGTCCCTGAAGGTTATAGCAGTTCATTCAATTCTAGTATAGTTATGGCTCTCTCTTTTATGGTTTTTGGTATAGCATTTGTTTTATCTATTTTAGTAATCGTCCAAGAGAAACCAATCGCGCGGCTTTTACTTACTCCTGTAAAAAGATCAGAAATTTTAATATCTAAATATATAGCATACGTGCTTGTATTGTTACTTCAAGTTACTTTATTAATAATTAGCAGTTTATCAATGGGTTTATATCTAACTGGTACCATAATAGATTTATTCATAGCATTATTCATTATAGGATTTTCTGGATTAGCGTTGGGTGTTTTTATTAGCTCACAAAGTAAGACTAAAACTCAAGCTAACCAATTATTTCTCGCTTTTTATCTTATTATAATTTTGTTAAGTGGTATATTTATTCCTATTGAAAATATGCCCTCCTATCTACAATTTTTTGCTTATATTCTACCTTTATCTCATGGAGATCCTTTGATTAGAGGAATTATTACAAAAGGTCAGTCTATATTAGGATTACATTTCTTCTGGTTGTGTTCAATTAGTTTAATATTATTAATAGTTTCTTTTTTAATTTTCAAAAGAAGAAAGTATGAGGTGTAAAAGATAAATTCAGTGAAATCAAAGAAAACAATGGTGAATGTCAAGGATTTAAATGTAAAGTTCGGTGAAAAACATATCGTTCATGATGTTAACTTTATTGTAAATCAGGGAGAGATTATTGGGTTATTTGGAATCTCAGGAGCAGGAAAGACAACCATAATTAGAGTATTAACATGTCAAATCGAAAAAAAGCATTGGACTGGTAATGTGAAGGTAACCGATTTATCTCCAGCAAAAAAGACTAATCATTCAACAATATTAAGCAATATTGGGTATGTACCTCAATTAGAATTACTAAATTTATATTTTGAATTAAGTCCAATGGCTAATGTTGAAGTTTTTACTTCTACTTATGGTAAGAATAAAAAAGAAGCAATTGAAACTGCCAAGAGTTTATTTAAAATTCTAGATATTCCCGAAGATACTTGGAATAAACGAGTTAAACACATGAGTGGAGGTGAAAAGAAACGTCTTTCAATGGCAATTGGTTTAATTCATAGACCACATGTTTTGTTTCTTGATGAACCAACTACAGGTGTAGATGCAAGTAAACGATACGATATTTTAACTTACTTAAAAAAATTAAATCAAAAATTACACACCACTATGTTTATTATAACTCATGATCTTGAAGCAGCATTGATATGTGATAAAGCTGCGATTTTAAGGGACGGAAGATTATTAGAGTTTGATACGCCGCAAAAGTTAATATCATCATTGCCAAGTGAAGGATTAGTCGCAAGATTTTCAATTGAAAATTTAAATGAAAAGTTAATTGAAAATATTAAAAAATTTACACCTATAAAACAGATATTAAGGGTTGGAAATGAAGTAATTGAAGTTCTAATGGATAATTTTGAGGAAAATCTACTAAAATTGATTCAATACATGATTGATAATAAAATAAAAATTATTTCAATGAGTAAAGATGTTGCTAATTTTAGAAGATATTTTCAAATTAGGGTTCAAAAGGAGGATGAAAAAGAAAAAGGTTTGAGGGAAGCGAAGGTGATTAAAAAATAATTGGCCTGAGTAGTAAAAACAAGCGAATATTGAAAAATTTATTATTCTTAAGCATTCTTGTTGGTGTACCCAGTATTTCTTTAGTTCTAGTGAATATTCGTTATATTTCATACCTAGATGATAGTGAGGTTCAATCCATTAAAGACAATGCAGTCTTTTTTACATGGACTCATCAAAACGATCATGGTTTATTTATTGAACCTAATTTAGATTCAAATTTCAGAGCTATTGATTCAATAAATTTCTCTTTTGCTAGTATGTTCTCTTCCTATTTGGTAAATCCAAATAATATTTCAAATAAATATATAAAAGAGTATAAACCAAATATATTTTTTGATTACATTTTTGAAAAACAAAACTTAGATGGTTCATATTCAGACGTAGGTGGACTTGGTAATATGATTTCCACACATGAAGCGATAAAAACTCTAGAGATTGCTAATAAATCTTATTTAAATCGTAAAATCCAACGAGGGGAGACGTCCAATATCGTAAATTATTTAAATATTTCATTGAAAGATAATGGTGAAGGATTTAAGTCAATACCCTTTCTAAATGAATCTGATATAATTTCTACATTTTGTGCTATTGATTTAGCATGTATCTTAAATGCTGGTTATATTATTAAAAATGATAACATTTCAAAATTCATTAATTCAACTTGGCTTGCTGGTAGTTATAAATTAACGGATAGCAATTTAAGCATAGTAACAGCAGAGACAACGTATTATGGAATCAAATCATTTTTAGGAATGAATATGACTTATACACCTACCGAACAAACAGCTATTTGGTCATACTTTAATTCACTTTATAACGTCTTAGATGGTGGGTTTGCAAACTTTTTAGGTGGATTTTCCGATATTCAATCGACATATTATGCTCTCTCATCATTAAAAACATTAGGACTATCAAAACCTACATTATTTAATGGAAAAAAAACCTCATATTATATACTTAATTGTTCAAACTCAGATGGAGGTTTTGGCTTACGTCCTTGGCCCAATTATGATTCAGGTTTTAAATCTGGATGGGCTGCAATGAAATCAATCAATATTCTCAAACAAGATAACTTAGCAAATATCTCTAGTATTAATAATACTATTATAAGGTATTATGATTGGCTCCATATTTTTCAAGGTAAAAATTCATTATTTGGTCGCACTACAATTGAAGCAAATTATTTCGGAGTTTTAGCTCTTTATAAATATAATCCTAGATTTTTTTCTGAATTGATTAATAAAGAAATCATTAATAAGACTATATTAGATAATATTATATTCTTCGTTGATCAATGCTATGATCAATATGGTGGAGGTTTTGCATCCACGCCTGGAAAAAACGCAACTCTTTTTGCAACTCATTGTGGGCTGAATATTTATAAAATGCTTTATCCTTTTACTGATAAATGGCTTGATACATCTACGATTGGGAATACAAAAAGTTATTTGGTTAATCTCCAGAATCCAGATGGTGGTTTTAGTGTAGGTGGAGATGTAGAAGTGATTTTATCCATATTTGGACCATTATATAAAATTTTCTTGTATTTAATTAATCCAAATATATCAACTGTTGAAAGTACTTATTGGGCTTTAAATTCCCTAGATATCCTTGGCGGATTAAATGATATTGATTATAATAATCTTACTCATTGGATGAGATCGTGTCAGAATCCTGATGGTGGTTTTTCTATATATGTAGGATTTTATAGTGATGCAATATCAACGTATTATGGACTTAAAGTATTTACTGAGGTGTTAAATTCTGAACCAATGTCTAAAATAGCCGCCATCGAATTCCTAAAAAATGCACAAACTTCTGATGGCTCTTTTTCAGTTTTACCTGCCCTTGGGAGTTATTTAGAATTACCATCAACATTTTTAATTACTTATTTTGGTTCAATAAGTCTTTATGATTATAGATTTCAACCAGAAAATATTCAAAAGACTTTAAATTGGATTATTCAATGCATTAGTTTAAATACTGGAGGAATTGGAGATAATCCGGGATTTGGAGGAGATTTAAGAAATATAGCTTATGGTATTATTATTGTGGATGAATTACAGTATGACCAGAGTTTTGATTCTAAACCCTGGAATCAATTATTAACATATATATTAATTATAGAAATTGCTGGAATTGGGTTATTTATTTTGTTAAAATTATATCAAAGACTTTCAATACCACAAAGGATAAAGTTAATTTTAGGAATCGGGGGAAAACTTAACAAATCTTATTTGCAAAAGTTTCCAGCCATTAATTGTGAAAACTTAAGTATTTATGCAGGAGGAAAATTAATTGTTGATTCCGTTTCTATGAATATAAAACATGGTAAAATTTTGGGAATTTTAGGAGAGAGCGGTGCAGGTAAATCTACCTTTATTAAAGGTTTACTGGGCATGAGAAAGAGTACAGGATTTTGTCAAGTTTATGGAATGGATATAAATAAAAGAACATCAAGAAGAATTAGACCTATATATGGTTATGTCCCACAAGATTTAGGGAAAATTTACCATAATTTTACAACCTTGGAAAATTTATTATATTTTGGAAATCAATATGGGCTTACTGAAAAAGAAATCATAAGTAGATCTAAGAGAATTTTGCGTAGCCTAGAAATAGATGATAAAATGAATGAGTTAGTCAAAAATCTTTCTGGTGGGCAAAAAAGACGTGTTAGCATTGCAATTGGGTTAATACATTCACCAATATTTCTTATATTAGATGAGCCTACATCAGGTTTAGACCCAGTTGTTAGAGAAAACTTATGGTTAGTTTTAACCAAGATTAATGAACAATTTAAAACTACTTTAGTTGTGATTACTCACTATCCTGAAGAATCCCAATTTTGTAATCTTGTTGCAATATTTGGCAGAAAACGTGGAATGATAGATTTTGGTCAACCAAAAAAACTTTTAGCTAATTTGCCAGGCAAAGGTAGATCGATTGAAATTACATTTAAAAATATAAAAAAGAATGCAATTTCTAGACTTGAATCGATTGACGGTGTTGAAAAAGTATTAGAAAATAAAGCAGGCACTAATTATTCAATATTCACCAATTTAAACATTGATAATTTAATTAAAGAAATTAAAAAAGAGATGGGCAAAAAATCCATACAAGAAATAAAACAAATCGATTCAAGAATGGAGCAATATTTCCGTTACAAAGCGATGGAGGTGCCTAAAGTTGAAGAAATTTAATAAACTTAAGAATATTGTATTAGAGCGCTTTAAATTAAAGAAATCTAATCAGGTAAAGAAAACTGATAAATTGAAGAAATTAAAGAATATTAAATTAGAACGCCTTAAAAAAAAGAAACCTCCTCAATTAAAGGAACCTCCTCAGTTAAAGAAAACTAGTAAATTGAAGAAATCCAGAGATGTTGAGTTAGAGCGCCTTAGATTAAAAATTTTAGACGCAGTTAGATTTTCCAAACGATTTTGGATGACATATAGAGAAAATACTTTTGGTATTGCATCAATTCTAAATTTAGTTTATAAAAAATCCTTTTTTGAAGTATTATTCTTTACAAATAAAGACGTTATAGAAAGAGGAGTTCCAATATTAAAAATATATACACCATTTGAAGAAGAAATAGATTTTAATGAAATAATTATGGAGCCGGATTTTGATAAGGATGGTCTTGTTAGTCCAAGTAAAATTATTGTTCGTATGAGGACACTCATTAGACGAGAATTTCAAAAACATTTTGCAAAATTAGATAAAGAAGTGGAATTAATTGATGAAAAATTTGAAAATTATCTAATTGATAATAATCCTTACTTTAGGGAGGTTAGAATTTCTTTCCCCTTTTTTGTAATCAAGTTAAAAGTTAATTTTGAAAAATATCCTCTCTTACCATCGTTTTCTTTTTCAAAAACACTTTTAAAGATTATAAGTGAAAGAGAATTCAATGAAGAAGAAATCATTAAAAATTGGGATGAGCTAAATCCTCCTCATATTTATCAACTTATAGAAAAAATTTGTGATATTGTTGCCATTCGCCTTAAAATAGATAAATTAAAAGAAAACTCTCAGCATTTAATACTTAATAGTGTTTCTATAGAAAATGCTATATCGAACATTTCATTTAATATTCATAGGGGAAAATCAATAGGTATACTATATGATGAAAGATTATTATTTGATGAGGATCATAAATTCGATTTATTCTTTTTACTGTGGGCTATTTCTGGAAATTATACCGAATTTTCAGGAACTATTGAGGTTTTTGGAAGTAAAATTCAACTATTAAGCAAAAATGAGTTAGAAAAGATATTCATTTTACCCCAAGCATATGAGTCCAAAATAAATAAAATGAAAATTAAGAAAGCAATCAAATATGATATTAACTTTAAAGAAATCCTTAGAAATAGAAAAACTACATTGGATACAATATTAAAAAATGCTGGTTTTGGTCCTAAGATTGATGATATAATGGGAGATATATTTTTAGCTGCTCCAATGAGAATTAGTCGTACAAGGTCATATATTAAAAACGCTTTAGAAGTCACTGGTTTATTAAATAAAAAGAATAAAGTTTATTCGAAATTAACGCAATTAGAAGTTGTCTTATTTTCGATTGCTAGAACTTTATTACATTTTCCTACGATAATCATGTTTTTAATTCCTTATGAAATATTAAACCGATTAGAATATGATAAATTTAATAATTATGTGGAAAAAATTAAGAAAGAGTTTCATGTCATTTTAATATTTTATGGTCCTGAAGGAATAATATCTAATTGTGATCAAATACTGACCATTAGAGACAAAGTATCTAAAACAGAAAGCCTTAATAACTTAATTGAAGAATTACCTCAATCAGGTGAAATTATTACAGTTGAATTACATGAACCCGATGATAATCTGATAAAAAAATTATATGAATTTGATGAAATAGCTAAAATCCTAGAAGAAAGAAAAAATGAAAAATATAAAATCTTTTTAAAAGATGACCCTCATCAGACTATAATTCGATTAACAGAATTATTTGGTCCAAATCTTTTCAGTTTTAAAAGATATAAGGCCACATTAGGTGATTATGTAGAATTTTTTGAAAATACTTAAAAAATTCAATTTAAAATTATTAAAAAAGTTGTTAAATATGATAAAAAGTTTATATTTCTTGGACGAGAATGGAATTTTATTATATTCCAAGAATTTTATGAAAAAAAAGTATGATGAAAATATCCTAATAGGATTTTTCTCATCTATCTCTAATTTTAGTAGGGAAGCTTTAGGAAGTGTAGTCAAAAATGTTGATCTCGGGGATAATAATAAACTCATTTTAGTACCTCATTCAGAAGAAAGAATTCTCGGAGCTACTATTGTAAGTGCCAGTGATAACAACGATCTCGTCACCTTAATTCTTAATAACATTATTCAAGACTTTATCGATGCGTATTCCCCAGATTATAACTCGGAGAAAATTTTCCCTAATGAAATGGAAAATATTATTGATAAAAACTTGAAAGGAAAAACTATGCACTCTCCATTAATAAGATTTTCATTATCATGGTTATTCGTAGGGCCTTTATCGTACTTTTTAATTATTTTGAGTATAAATGCTACACTATTCATATATAACTCCTTCAATCTAGATAGATTTTATACACCTGATCAATTATTCACAAGATTTATGCCCAGTTTAATTGCATTATCCACGGCTAATATTATAATCTTATTCATGCTGCCCAATTTAATTTTCGGGTTTTTAGCTCCAAATTGGAAGATTGCCCTATTGAATTCTTTTATATATTTCGCTGTAACAATTACTTTATATTTCTATTCAACAGAACCTAATTTCGCCTATATCCTTGTTGGGCATTTACCATTATCTTTAGTATTTTCTCTTTTTTTTCTCTTTATTGGTATAAGATATTCATCAAAAAAGTTCTTAAGAATATAATTTTTAATATTTCTTTTTACATCAAAACTGACTGGTTTATCAATTTTTTATTTTTTAATGTGATTGATGAAATAATCAATCTAATTCTATTTATTTAACAAGATAGGATGCTAAGTAACATTAAGAATTATGAGGAAACGATGCTCTTTATGGAAAAGATATTGAAAAAATTGAGAATTACCCAGAAGTTTAAATATAATAGTTTAGAGATGTATATAATTCACGAAATTAATTTTATAATGTGAGGATCCTAATGAATATCCCTAAAAAAACAAAAAAGATCCAAGTAATATGTCCTATCTGCAAATCTAAGGATGTAGTTGGTATACCAGAATTAGAAATAAATTCAACTTCTCAATTAAAAACCATTTCAATCCATAAAGGATTAATTTGTCCGCATCACTTCCAGATTTTTCTTGATAAGAATTTTCAAATTCGAGGGTATCAGAAAGTAGATTTGGAATTAAATCAAAAAAATTCAATAAAATTAAGGAATGGCGTAAAAGCTTTTAGCCAAATCGAAAAGGATAATACTAATCTTTTTGAAAAACTAATTCTTGAAGGTAATACTGTAAAGTGCCGACCCCTAAATAGTGTAAAAAGTAAAGATGACAGTTATTTAAAACAAGAAATTATATCAAAAAGCAAAAAAATGACATTAAAAGAAATTTATGAAGAATTTTGGGAATTTATTGAAGAAGATAATGAAAAATTTTATGAATTTATTATTAATGATAAAAGACGCAAAAATTCTTCGATAAATTCTAATTTAAATGAGATATATAATCATATAGAATTGAATCAGGAAATCTAATTCAATTTCTATATTGCTTTTTGAAAACAAAATCTTCTTTTAGAGAATTTGGTAATCTTCATATTTCCTTCCTTGGAGGAAATACAAATTATACATTTACTATAAATGGTACAATAAATCAAGCAGCATGGGATGCATTACCTAATGGTCTAATCACTGTTAGATTTTATGCAAATGATACTTTAGGTAATATCAGTTTTGTAGATGTCATAATTTATAAAGAAGTGTCTGATGGTGGAAAAAAGATTCCAGGATACAATTTACTCTTCTTTATCGGGTCTCTTCTGGTTTTTATTGCTATAGCATATATATATTTGCTAAAAAAGCAAATTCTTCTATAATTTGAATTTTAATCTTTTTTTTTCTAAAAATTGTATATCTACTAAAAGTAATATTGGCAAAATTCACTTATGAAATTCTTTTTTTAGAAAATACGTTAATTTTCAGAAATGATACATATTCTCTATAAGAAAAAACCATCTTTAATATGAAAAAGATATAAGAAAATTTAAAATTTCACAGATTCTTTACTCAAGTATCTTAAATTAAATTTTAAAAAGTGATATAAAAAAGTATAAAAAAATTTATTCAATGGTGAACGATACAATGAGTTATAAGTTACCAGATGAGAAAGACCTAGATGCCATGATATCTTGCACGTGATTCACTGTAAGACGTGAAAGGCATCGTAGGCAAAGAATACGCAACGAATAACAAGGCGATTACGGCTTCATACTTAGCTAAATCGGTAATGGGGCTCGAATCACAAATACCCGATAACTTTAGGAGTTTTTATCTTAATAACGGGAAATAGTTGTTCGCCCCAAATACGTCGAAGAGATTCGGAAGATTTTGATCTACTGTAGTGCGGAAAAAATAGCCGTGTCTCCCGTCTCTGGTGGATTGTCTGGTGGATTTGCGTGTCCAACGATTAAACCTGGTGGAGTTCTCCTTGATTTAGGACGAATGAACCGCATAATCGAGATTGATGAAGAAAATCGATTTGCAATTGTAGAACCTGGAGTAACAATAGGAGAACTCTGGGCATACATGCATAAACACCATCCAGATTGGGCACCTCCTATCCCTGATGGGGCTCCACCAGCCTCTACAGTTATGGGTGATGCTATTGATCGTGGATTTTCGCTATATACGAGCTCTGTAGGACCTCAAGGCGATAACTTTATGTGTGGAGAAGTTGTATTCCCTAACGGTGATGTAGTACGTACCGGCTCTTGGGCGTTACCTACTGCGAAACCATTTTATAAGTACGGACTTGGTCCAGACAAGTAAAGATATTTTACTTGGGACATACATGTGGAGTTTTTTAATGGGTTCGCAAGGTGCTTTCGGTGTAATTACTAAAGCTGCCGTTAAGATATACCCCCATCCGAAAATAAATTCAGCGTTTCGCTGTTTAGCGGACTATAAAACGGTGATTGTATGGGGTATGTCGAATCCTTACGACATGCAAGATTTAACCTTAGAAGTCGCTAAAAAAGAATTCGGTGTTGCTCATCATACAGTAATGGTGCAAGGAGGAAATTACCCTCTCGTTATGGCAAGGTGGCCTAAAGATAAAGTCCCACATGATTATGATTTTTATAAAGAAATGGGAATCCCTCAGTGGTGGATGAATTGGGAGATTTGGGCGCAAGAAGAAAGCGAATTGAACCACGTTATCGAAACAATTAATAATCAAGCTAAAGATTTTAAAGCAAATAGAGCAAAAGATCCAGATGCAATGGTTCCACAGGAGCTTCATCCTAAGCAAATCGCTAGTAGATTGAAGAAGCCAAACAAAATTGCAATTCCATACAGTTTCTGGGATGCGGGATTTTTATTTATCACATGGTACACACCATGGCCAGAATGTGCCCATTTCGCTGATATGTATACTAAAGCAATGGAAAAATACGGATTTCCACCAGTAATGTGGATTGCGAGCATTGAACGATGCAGACAAGCGATTTGCATGCCAATTGTGTGTTTTGATTCTACTAAACAATCAGATTTTGAAAAGGTTCAGGACATGAATAGGGAAACAACTGAATATGCCTTAAAACAAGGTTGGCTTAACTACAGACCTGATCCCTATGTTCATATCTCCGCTTATTATCAAGCTGGAATGTACTGGAAATATTTGCGAGCTTTCAAGAAACTCGTCGATCCTAATTTTATAATGCATCCAGGAAGACTTGCTCTTCCATAATTAAATGAGGTAGATAAAAAATGTCAAAAACAGGAATGGAAAGATTAGAAGAGTTAAAAAGAGATATTTATAAATGTATTCATTGTAAAGCATGTAGATTCGCCTATTCTGGCGAACCTGACAGAGAAGGAATAGGAGAATTTTCTGGAAAACAAGGTATTGTGCTTTATGAAGGAATGGTTGACGCATGCCCAGCGGGGATAGAATATGGATGGGAAGCCTTCTGGAATGCCGGTAAGATGTGGATTGCTCGATCAATTTTAAATGGGGACTTAGAATTTAGCGAAGAAGTTCGGGATGTCATTTTGCCATGTATTACATGTGGTCAATGTTCAGCTCAGTGTGAAAATAAGATTCGTACTGTTGATATTATTGAGTCTTTAAGAGCGGCGTGTATGGAATCTGGGGTCCCAATGATAGAGAAGCATCAATTAGTTGATAGACTGGTTAAAGAGTTAAATAATCCTTATGGTGGAAAAGCAGAAGAACGATTTAAATGGGCTAAAGATGCCGGCTTGGAGAAGTTTATCAATAATAAAGATGCTAAGATTGCCTATTATGTAGGATGTACTGCGAGTTATCGTCAAATAGAGGTTGCGGTTGCAACTGCTAAATTATTCGAACAATTAGGAATGAATTTTACGATAGTTGAAGATGAAGTATGCTGTGGAAGTCCCTTCTTTAGGATTGGAGCTGTTGATACTGCACAAGAATTAATGAATAAAAACCTTGAAGCGTTTAAAAATATAGAAATGGTATATTTCAGCTGTGCGGGGTGTTATCGAACATTTACTATCGATTACCCAAAATGGATGGCTGAAGGTGAAAAACTCCCTTTTAAAACTCAACACGCGTTTGAACTAGTTGCAAGATTAATTCAACAAGATAAAATCAAATTCAAGCCAAACAAGGAATTAAAAGGTAAGGTGGTGACATATCATGATCCTTGTCACACTGGAAGACATTTTGCAGTTGATATGGAACAAGATATGATCGAGGAATCTAAGAATCTTTTGATGGATAGTCGAAAAATAAAGAAAGCAATCGAAGAATGGTATGAAATTCCACGTGTCATTCTAAGAAAACTTGAAGAAGATGTAGGAGTTGTATTTAAAGAGATGTATCGTATAAAACTTGATAGCATGTGTTGTGGTGCTGGTGGCGGTGTGAGGGCTGGATATCCTGAATTCTCGCTCAAAACTGCCAGTCTGCGATGTGACGAAGCGAATGCTGTTGGTGCAGATATTTTAACAACCGAATGTCCCTTCTGTTGGCGTAATCTCTCCGATTCCAATGATTTGTACAATCACGGCTTACAAGTTTCGGGAATTCTTCAGATGATTACAGAATATAACCTTTTGGATATTATAGAAAAGCCCAAGGAAGAAGATTTCTTAACACTATCTATTAGAGAGAAAGAGGAAGAAAAGCAAAAAAAATGAGTGAATAGCTCGTTTAAATCTTATTTCTTTTTTTTAAATTTTTTTAATATTTTTTAATAGGTTAATTATTCTATCACTACCATATACAAGAATTGATTAAAGAATATCCTCTCTTAGATATTGTAGAGACAATACTAGTTTATTTCGTTTTAAACGAAATAAAAGATAGAGCATTTTAGCTCACTGATTTTTTTTATTTTTTTTCCATCAAGAAACCGTATTTTTAGATTTTAGATATATTAATAACAAAAATATTTTCATTATAAGAAATCATATTTAAAAACTAAACATCCTTTATTTTTATTTAAATAAAAATATCATCTTGAGAGTGAAATTTTGTGAATCGAAAAAAATTAATTCCTATTATTGCAATAGCAATTATTTCGGTCCTTATAATCGCCTTAGTTGTAATATTCATGCTACCGGGTGGAAAACCAACACCAGGAGCAAGAAAAGCAATTATCCTCAGTAGTGCAAATGATTACTATAGAAAAGATGGTGAACCTGATTTTAATGATGGAGAAGATGCGAAATTTAATGGTACAGAAAGTAATTGGGAAGAAAACCAAATTCAAAATGGGAGTGGAGGTCAAGATAATCTCCCTGGTCATAATGGCACTCCAGGACTTGTTCATTTTGTATCTAATACTTGGCCTAATCCCAATGGCTATGTTAATTGGGAGTTTGTATATAATTGGACAAAATATTATCCATTGTATGAATTTTCGGTTTATAATCTTTCCGCCTGGGTGAATATAGGAACTTTAATAGGATCCCCAGGAGCTAGAGTTGGGTTACGGTGGTTAAATTCTAGTAATGGTGTAATAAGAACAGATTGGTCAAAGGGTTTAGTGGAAACATTTGGTCAATGGACATTTTTGAATGTAACAGGTGTTAGTGATAATTCTACTGAAAAAATTACACAATTGTATTTAGTTTTAGCTGTTGAAGGTATAATGAATCATATGGAAAGCATATTCTTTGATGATGTAAGAGTAGAGTATTGGTTCCCCCCTCCAATCCCGAGCCCTCCTCCAAGTAATAAAGATACAGATGGCTTTCCTGCTCAAGCTCTCCAAGTTTACTGGATTTTAAAAAATCATGGATACACTGACGATAACATCTTCCTAATGCTTTATCATACTAATGATAGCATAATAGATATATATGCAAATGATTCAATATCAAATGATCTGACTGGGGCAATCATTGATGTAAAAAATAACTTCGTAACCGCTAGCAAGTTTAAACAAGAATTAGATGTTTCTATTCCAGGATCATTTGCGTCTGGTATTAATCCAAAGGATCAATTAATAATTTTCATGACAGATCATGGTTCAAATAAAGTCCTCCCTGATGGGAATGCGACTTTTCATTTCGAAGCAGATGATAGTTACATTACTGAATTGGAATTTTTTAATCTAGTCAGTCAGATAAATTGCGAACGGATGATGATAAATATAGACATCTGTTTCAGTGGCAACTTTTTAAGTCAAAATGCAAATATAGGTGTAAGTTGGTATAATATCCCTAAATCTATACTAATCACTTCATCTGCGAATACTCTTTCCTGGTGCTGGCGAAATATTAATAATGCCGATGGTTTTGCTGGATCTTGGTTTTTTCATCAATTTTGGGAAGAATTAAATAAGACTCAAACAATAGGAGCTGCCTTCAATATTGCTAAAGGTTTTACCCCAGCAGGACAAGTGAAAACTATTTATGATATTCAAGAACCTTTAATCCGAGATTATTTAAGAATAAATGATACTTGGGGTTTTGACGGCATTTATCAATTATAAATAACATTTTTTTTTTAATTCGGTCATTTATTTATACCTAAATAAGTTATTGTCCTTAAGATTTAATTTAATTCTTTAAAATTTCTTTTGTTATTGAATTTTTTAAACAATTGAAAGTTTGATGAGTCAAAATTTATATTAAAATTAGACTTAATTCTAATTTAATAATGAAACGCAAACTAATTTTGTGATTAATGTGACCAAGGGGAATAGAAAAGCAAAATCACTATTAATTGTAGCATGTTTGGCTTTTTTTATAACAGTTAATGGATTACAGAAATCAATAACAACGGTTGCAATGGATAAGGCTGTAAAACATTCTAATGTTGATGATGCTTGGGATTTTCCAGACAACGATGGCAAGTACAATCATACTTTAGGCACCGGTGTAAAAGTTGCTGTAGTGGATACAGGCATAGATTGGCAACATCCTGATTTTTATCGACCGGATTTTTCGGCAGCCTACAATATTGGTTGGAATGGAACGGCATATTACATAGATTTTACCAGGAATGGAACATATGAACCTATAGAGGGTGGTATCTTAAACATTTCAAGTGTATTCAAGAATAAAACCGCTTATACGGGGTCAGGAATAGATCCTGGAGTGGATTACGGATATGCCGATACAAATTTAAATGGAAAGTATGATTATGGTGAAAAGATTTGCTATTATCTAGATAAAAATAAGAATGGATATATTGACACTAATGATAAAGCCATTCCATTAGATAAATCCAAGATAAAATTAATTAGAGATTATTCGACTGAGAAATTATTCTTAGAAGGATTTAATCTTACAAATCAGCTCATTAATGATGAGGCAGATCATGATGGGCACGGCACTCATATAGCAGGGATAATTGCTGGAGGATGGCCAGGAGTTAGAGCCATAACCGGAGTAGCTCCAAATTGTACGCTCCTTATATATAAAGTTGCAAGTTGGAATAATGATAATGTATCTCAAGGAATATATGATGCTGTTAATGATGGGGCAGATATTATCTCTCTTTCATATGCAGAACACTTTAAAAACATCACATTGGATGGAAGCGGTATAGCTGGAGGCGGAAGTAAAGTGGAGGATGCAATTGATTGGGCTTGGAGTCAAGGAGTACCGGTAATTGTTGCTGCTGGAAATTTTGGAAATAAATGGGTTCATAATTTGATCAATGTTCCAATAACTGATGCTTCAGTTCCATTTGACATACCAAGTACGGCTACTTGGAACGGAATAGATTACGATGGATGTTATGAAATAGAATTTTTGAATTTATGGGGTGCTCCAAACGAAAAAATTGGTTTGAATGTTACATTACCAGATCCTTCAATTCCAGCAGGCCAATGGACAATTCCAGACGATTTTTATGGAGGACCTACTTGGAATGGAATTTCTCAGCCTAGTGGTTCATTTATGGTGCAAAGAGAAAGGTATAAAGCAAATAATAACGGTTTGACCAAATCTTACATGAAAATTTGGAGAACTGATCTTGGACCAATATGGTTTCTGCCAAATCCCCCGGCACCTGGGATTTATGATGTTTTTAATTATGGTAGTGCTACTCAACAAGTTCATACCTACATAAATTCTAGATATGGCGATTCTCCAACGAAATGGTTTAGTGGTTTTCCAGGAGCAAATTGGATGCCTGTTGTTAATCCATTTTATACAATTGCCTCTCCTGCAACTGCAGATCATTGCATAGTTGTTGGATCGTATATAACAACTAGTGATCCTTCATTAACCATTCATTCTAATCGTGATATATCTGAATTTTCAAGTTGTGGTCCAAGAGTGGATGGAGTATCGCAAATTGATGTAATTGCCCCGGGAGAAATCATATTATCAACTGCATCTCGAAATGCAACTGGACCTTTCGATTTTGGGCCCGGTAATTTTACTTCAAAAAGGGGAACTTCGATGGCAGCTCCTCACCTGGCAGGAATTATTGCCTTGGCAATGGATAGTAATAATTATCTTAAAGGTAAGCCCGATCTAATTGAGGAATTAGTAATATATTCAACATACGATGACATTTTCACTCAAGCTTACGGAATTGGCTATGATAATATTACCGGTTCCGGAAAGGTAGATGCTTTACAATTGCTTATAGATGCTCAGAATGTTCCATACTTTTCTATTGAAACTCCCTTAGGGTTTTTCAGCATATTGCTCTATTTAACTATAGCCACACTCATGATTGTTGGTGTTTGTTATTATATGAATAAGAAATTAATGAAACAATCATTAAAGCAAGAAGAGGCTGAATGACTGAATATAATCAAGGTTATTTTTCTTTCAATTTCTTTCTTGGAATTGTAAGATTTTTTAACTTTTTAAAATAATTGATATTCTCTAATATAATGCCTTATCACTCATTCTCTTTAAGTAATAATGAATACTAAAAATTATTTATTAGAGATATCTAGATTATTTTTCATTATACCCAATATTAAAAAATATTGTTCCCAAAAAAATAAATGCCTATATCATTATTAACAAAATAAAAAAAATAATCATATTCGGGGTCTATAAAATATTGACTAATGTGGAAGGGAAGTCTGCTTACCCATATATTACCAAGTTCAAAAAAGAGCCATTCAAGTCCTTTGTTCATATTAAAAGAAGAGAAATTAGGAATTATTTTTTCAGTGAGTACCAGAAATTAATCCAATTTTATCATCATTTCAATGTCAATCTATTCAAGGATCAAAGTATGACCCTAGAAAGTGTATTTTGGATTCTCTTATTACGGAAATATCTTAAAGAGGAAAAAAAAAAATTTGGAGATGAAATATTAAATTTCATCAAAAAGTGTGCAATTCGCAAAAATGATCAATTAGGTTTTAAAATTTCACCTTATTCTCAAAAAATCCCTGATATTTATTCTACTTATCTGGCATTATCCAGTTTAAAACAAGTAGGATTCTTGAATGAATACCTATCTTTAGAGGGCCAAGACCAAATAAAAAGTGAAATCAAGGACTTTATCCTTTCTCATAAAAAAGGAAATGCATTTTTACATTGTCATGATAAAGAATGTGATATTTGCAAGAAAATATCCCCCGCTAGAACTCTATATTATGTTTTTGAGATTTTATCTCTATTAGGTGTGGAAATTCGTACGAATAGAGAGCAATTTCGATCCTATATTGGTGATAGAAAAAAAGAGCCTGGATTGGTTTTTAAATTATTATGTTTTAAAATCTTGGATTTTGATCTTGAAGTTAAGGATAAGGAAATTCAATATCTTCAACAATTTCAAAAAGAAAATGGAAGTTTTAGCTATTTTCAAATGGATGGTATCACGTCTACATTTTGGGTTGTTTACGTCCTTGATCTTTATTCTTGGATCTTAGATTATAATCCTGCGGGAATGTATAGATTTATTAATTTAAAATTGAATGAGATATTAAACAATCAAGCAAGCTGGAACCTTCGCAAATTAGTTGAAGTTTCGAAATTGATCATTATTTTATCAATAATTTGGAAGAAATTTATTGATGAGATTGAAAGACTATTATTCAAGCAGTTAGAAAAAGAAAAATACGTTAATTTAGATCAATTGAAAAGTACTTGTGGTTTATCTAACGATATTAAAGAGTTAATCTCATATGTTAACCTTAACTATAACTTTAATTTAAGAATTTTAGATAATAAAATAGAATTTAATCATTTTCTTGGCAATCTAAGCCAAGGGAAAAGAGAATTCATTCAAAAGTTTTATGAACAAGTTAAGTCAAATAGCATAGTTTCCCTTTCAGATATATATAAAAAATATAAAGCCCTGAATTTTGAGCCTTTAAAGTTAAAGGAAGATATTTTTCCTATAATAAAAGACTTGATGACTAAAAATTTCTTGAAAGGAAACATTAGAACAAAGAAACCTTTTTTAGCAAAAACGAAATACTATTTTTATTTAAATTTTCTCTTGGACAAAATAATTGTGGCTGATACAGAAATTAATATGGAGAAAATTCTTGATGAAAAAGAGAAATTAGAGGATATAAGGAATGATATATATAATATGACCTTAAAACTAGAAAAGATTACAGACCATATTCGAGAAGAAATAGAAAGTTATCTTTTAATTAATGAGATTGATTATGCTAAGCAAAGATTGAAATTTATTATACGAGATGCCGTAATGGAAGCTGATTTTCTAAATGAAAATATTGAAAATTCATTTAATGAGGTTTTGTATTATATAAATGTTCAAACCGTCTTAGGATCAGAGATTGCTAAATGGAATAAGGTCTATTCTGTTTTACAAAACAGATTAGCCGAATTGGATTCATATCTAAGAGGTAAAATTCAAGAAAAGGAGGATTTAAGGAATTTAAATAGTCTATTGGAAAATCTCAAGGGAAGAATCATAGTTATTGAAGAAGATTTAAAGAAAAAATTGGATTCTTTTAGGAGTAGTTTTAGTGAAAATCTTGAAAAAGGATATAGCGATGAGGGTTTCAATATTATTATTCAAAATTTAGACAACATCTCACAAAATGTTAAAAAGTTTGATAGCATAATTTACAAAGTTTCTCAACAAATCATAACTAAGGAGAAAAAAATTCTTAAAAAGCATAAGAAGGTAATTGATAATTGGTTAAGAGTTAAAAAAGAATTTGAATCAGAATTTAAGTTTTATACAGACGGTTTTCAATTCTTCAATAATTACTTGAAAAAAATTGAAGAGACTAACGGAATAGTTGAGAGCGAGATCATTAGTATTGGCGAAAAAGCAAAAGACAAGATAAACATGAATCAGTTTCAGGAAGCTTTTAATATCATTAAAAAAGAATCAGACTTACTTTTAAGTTCGAAATTAAATAAGATCAAAGAATTTCAATATGCCATTAAAAATGAGAAAAAAAGTAAACAAAAACTCTATTTACTTTACAAACATCTACAAGAGAAATTAGAGTCTTTAGAATCGAACATTATTGATTTAATAGCAAAACAAGTCCAATCTCTAAAAAACAAGGTAGTGGAAGAGAGGAATAGAGCAAAAATCAATGATTTTGATGATTTTGTTTCTCAAGAGACCATCAAATTTAAATCTGAGTTGAATGATGTTAAAAATTATTTTTCCCAGACTGTTAATCTAAAAATCGAGGATATTAACAAAGAATTTGATGGCATTCAAGCAAGGTTCAATCAAGCGAACAAAACATACTTGAAGAAATTAGACAATTGTAGCAAAAACATTGAAGCCTTTAAGGAAGAATCTAAATTAACCATAATCCAATGGGAAAAATTCAGTGACTTTCTCAATAATGAAATTACAGTTTTAAGGGATGAATACATTAATAACATTATTTCGAATAAAATTAATATTATGGCAGTAGAAAAAAAGACAAATTACATAAAATTAGCTGATTTAAAAGATGATTTAAAATTATCTTGCAAAATTTTGATAAGAAAATTAAAAGATATGATTGATATTTCAAAAATCAATGCAGAACTCAATGAAGATGAGAAATCGATTCTAATTTTTACAGATTATTATTATTTAAATAAGGAATTAAAGAACCATGTTGAGAATCAATTATTGAGATCAAGTAGGGAGAGAATCGGAAAAATTCTAGGCCTTTATGATTCGAGTATAAGAAATAGAACTTTAAATGTTAACATGTTAGAACTTAAAAACCGAATTAATGAATTAAATATATTTGAAGATGTGATTCCGAAGAAATTCTATGATAAAGTAAATGAGCTTCAAATTAATATAGAAAGAGAGGAATTTATCGAGACAAAGAGATTCTTTGAATCGATGTTAGAAAATAACAAATTGGCAATTAAAAATATAAAAAATAATTTAAAGCTTTTTAATAACATGCAAAATTTCATTGAGCAGCAATATAATTCACTTAATATGCAGCTAAAGGAATACATTACTAAAACTATTAAGGAAACAGAGAATTATGATTTATATTTAGCAGTTCAAGAGAGTTTTGAAGAGAAAAAGACTGATTTTAAAGAAAAGTTAAAACTTACTCAAGATAAAATAGAAGAACAAGTACAGCTACTTTCTGATAAAAAGGATGATTCAAATAAATTGGTGCCTGAAATTAGAGAATCATATGTCACGAGAAAGAATGATTTCCTAGATATTTATAATAATAAGTTAGAAAGAATCAATGAGCAAATTGAAATCATGAAGAACGAATCATTTCGCAATAAATTATTAGATGGTATTAATAAAAGTAAGATTAAATTAAGCCAATTACTTGGTAATTTAGAAAGAAAAGTGGAAATTAATATAGAAATTAAAGAATTTAAAAAGATCAATTTGATAGTTCAAAAAAGAGCCAAGAATATAGAAAGGGAGATAAAAGATATTAATAGAACTATCAATACTACTGTAAGAGAATTCAACAAATCATCAAAAAACTTTAGTCAGATTTCTAAATTTATTATAGAAGATTTTGATAAATTTATCATAGAATATTCAGAGATTCTAGATGAAAAGGTTAAATCATTAGAACGCCATATATTAAGAGCATACATTAATATGACTATAAAAGCGGTCGCTAATGAATACTTAACTGTTGGATTCCTGAATAATGAATTAAAAGTAAAAAAGCAGAATATTCAAGACCATTTATTATTTCTAATAAGCGAAGGAGAATTACAGGGAAAATATGACCCCAGGTTTGCTATTTACTATGAGAACCCTGATGTGTTAAGTGATTTAGATGAAACTGAACTAGAAGTTATTAAAAATACAAATTTTCGCGTATATATGTTTCTCAACAGGTTAAAAAATTTCACCAGTCAATATTCTACTGTAATTGCATTTATAGCTTCAATATTAACGATTTCATATTATTTATTTCTATTTAGTGGAGGGAATTTTGCAGTCATTGCATTTCCAATTGTAATTATAGTAGTAGTATTAAGCTATTACATCCTAAAAAGAAGAAAAGAAGAAAAAATTAAATGAGAATTTATTTCTTTTAATTTATACGCCCCCTTCTCCTTAATAATTTTCTATTTTTATTTACATGTTAATAATTGAATTAGCTATATCTTTCTAATAAGCAGTAAATTTGATGCTAATCATAATCCATGATAAAGTGAACACAATTATCTTGTTTTTTAAGATAACCTAAAAAGCAAGCTTGGTTAAAGTGAATATGGAACTTGTGTTCTTCGATTTCTTCATCCCTAGCAAGATCTTGAAATTCAGTAAAATCTAATTTTCCTTTTTTACCATAGATTTTTATGATATTAATCAATGATTTCACGTTTTTATTCAGGTACATCTTTTGTTTTTTTATCTGTTCCTTTTTTTTACCTTTCAGTTTTAAAACTTTATTTTTTAGATTTAGTAAATCTAATTCTATTATATCTGAATAAAAGGTAACACCACACTCCTTAAATGCTTTATATTCATCACTTTTACAAAAATTATCTAATTGAGATAATATTTCATCAATAGAACGGTTTGCTAGGATTTCTTTTTCTTTTTCTTTCCTTTCTTTGAAATTTTCTACAAGCTTCAATTCTGAATAAGTATCATTAGAGGATAAAAATTTTATATTTTTGCGTTCTAAATCATTTTTCAGCTGTAATTGCTTATGATTAGATAGTACCGACATCATGGACCTTTCTTTTCTCCGCGCCACAATAAAATAGGGAACATCAACAGTATCTTCAGTTACAAGCACATAACACCTTCCAGGAGCATATCTACCAGTACGCCCCCGCCGTTGAATTAGTCTAATTTCAGATGGAACAGGTTCGTAAAAAATTATAGCATCAACATTAGGAATATCCAGACCTTCTTCAGCAACACTAGTGGCAATCAAGATATTAATCTTGCCATTTCTAAATTCTTGCAAGATTTCTATTTGTTTTTTCTGAGAATATCCAATATCATCTAATTTAGTTGCTTGACCGATAAATTTCTCGATTCTTAGTTGATATTGAAATTCTTCTTGTAACCTATTCTTCAAAATTCGCGCCATTTCTCTATATTGCGTGAAAATAATGATCTTTTTATTATTAAATTCTTCTAATTCTTCGTTTAAAATTGAAATTAGCTTCTTTTTTTTAGGATGGGACAATTTGGAATGTCCCCATTGTTCCATAATAGAGCATACGAGTTGAAAATGCTCTGAATTGACAATTCTTTTAGCGGACAATACATCTTGTCGTGCCCTAGACTTAATATTATCTAAAAATGATTTAAAAAGAGAAATATCTTGAGTTTCTATTAAATCTTTAGCATGGAGGATGGAAATACAGCTTGAACAATAAGAAAATACAGAAGGGATATCAATCTCATTTTCCTTAATGATATCAATTATTTTAGGGTCACTAAAAAATAATTCGTTTATAAAATCTTCTTCTGATTCAGGAGTATTTTCATAATTTAATGATAAAGTCAGATCATGAGCAATCCTCAAAAAATCTAATTTTGAATAATATTTCTTGTAAGGTTTAATCAAATTTCGGTCTATAAAGAACCTTAAGAAATTCTCAAATAAATTTTGCCAGACTTGGCATAATTCTAATGTTTCTACTGGCAAACTTACAAGGTTCAAATAGATATCAATATCATAAATGTAGTCTCTTACATCCTTGTCTTCATAGCTTTTAAATATGACATTTTCAATGTACAAATTATCGCATATTTGCTGAATACGTTCATAATCCTTTCCTGGAGAAGCTGTTAGTCCTAAAATCAAGGGATCAGAACAGGTGTCAATATATTCTTTTGATATGAAATTATATGCATAATTTCTCCTTGTTTTATGAGCCTCATCGAAAACAATTAATGCAACTTCTCTTAAATCATAGCGACCACGCAATAAATCATTTTTAATTACTTGTGGTGTGGAAACAATAATTCTTGAATTTTTAAATGAATGAATTCTTTTTTCTGGAGGAACTTTTCCAGTAAATGAAACAATTTGTTCGCTATCAATATTAAGAAATTTTTCACAAGAAACTCTATGTTGTGAAACTAAGGGTCTTGTTGGAGCAAGGATTATTATCCTTCCATTTGGATATTTTTTAAGTGAATTAGCAATTAATAAAACACCAATTATAGTTTTCCCCAACCCAGTTGGTAAAACTACTAATGAATTTTTGTTTTTACAACTGTTAACAATATTAACTTGGTAGTGTCTATAATGGACTTCATTTAGTTTCAAAAAAGGTCCATTAAAATATTTTTGCATATCTTTTTTCATATTGAGGATAAGAGGAGATTTTTAATTTTTAAAACAAATATCGCTGTTAGATTTTTAATATATTAAGTTGATTATTACCTAATAGAACTTATTTATTAATTAAGAAATAAGTCAATAAATCCAATGTCAATTAGGGATATTAAAAATTTAATTCGGTTCATTAAGGAAAAATAAAATTTTATTTTTTGTGACTTTTCTTTTTATCAGATTCTTATTTTCCAACATTTTTAAAGTAAGAACAACCCACCCTCTCGCAATTTGGTGTAAAAACTTACTCTCGTTAGGGTAAATTACTTTAATTATCTCTTTTGGTGAAATTCCCTTCTCAGAATTCTGATAAACTATATCTAATACCTGTTGTTTTCGTTCTTCTCTATGTTTTAAGATTTCTGCGATTCTTTCTTGTGGAATCTCTATAGGACTTCCGTGAGCAGAAAGAATTAATTTAAGATTAGGTAAATTTTGAATAGTCTTAAGAGATTTTACGTAATCTTCAATATCAGAATTGGGAGGTCCAAGCCATGTAGTAATGGATCTTAATATGTTATCACCTGAAAATAGAATACCTTTTTCTTCATTATAAAGAGATATGTGATCAATAGCATGTCCAGGCGACGGAAAGATCTTCCAACCTTCGCCATTGATGGAGATTTCTGAATAATCTTCAATAATTTCTTCTGGATCATTTAGAAAAGAAACTCCGTATATTCGCTTATAAAACAATTTTGAACCGACATTTCTTAGTGCATTTATTATTTTTCGGATGATTTTTTTCCTAATTCTTAGATAATCTTCTAAAGCATCTGTTTTATAACTCTTATATAAACTATCTTTATCTTTTATTATCTCAGCTGTTTTTTTTGTTAAAACTGCTCTTAATCCCAGAATATCTCGTAGTCGTTTTACTCCACTAAAATGATCAGGATGCGCATGAGATATTAAAATGCGTGTGAGCCTAAAATCTTTATTTTGTGCTCTATAGTAGTCTTCAATTTCTCTTAATTCTTTAATAACGTATTTGATGGCTTTTTTATTACCATAACCAGCATCATAAATAATTCCATTAATACCAGCTAACACGTAGATGTTTTCTGGTGGCTTAATCGCACTAAAACTCCCTTTTTCCTTAATTAAAAATATTTCAGGATAAACTTCTTTCATTCGTATTTGATAACTAAAAATATAAAAAAAATCTTATGATCCTAAACTCAATTAAAAATAGTTCAAATTTATTGGGATATTCAAAAAAATAAAAAAAATTAAGTTATTATTTCCTCATAAGTTTCTTGATATTCTTCGATTTCGATTTCCTTTTTACTACTTTCAATATCAGCAACTTCAAGATAACGGATTTTAGTAAAGAACCAAATGAATAAAGGAACAAAAAGGGAAATTTATTTTCTAAAAAATAAAAAAAAATTTGGTAATAAAAAATTTATTCTACAAGAGAAGCTTCTATCCCTTCTATGATGTACTCTAGAAGTATTTAATTGCTAATAAAATGTCGTCCCTAGTTACTTTCTTTCTTTTGGCGTGTTTTGTTAAATTTAAGGCGGTTTTTGTAATTTGTTGAGCTGATTGACCCATCCAATCAACTAATTCATCTACAGCATCTCGAGCAACGATAATGGCACCATTGTGTTTCATTAATCTTCTAATAGGACTCCAACTAATATATTCAGACATTTTTCATTCCTCCACTTTTTAATTATTTTTTTTAATTTTTATTGAAATTTGTTATTTTTTAAGAGTTTGTTACATAGATATACATCTTTTAGATATTTAAAGATTTTGAAACGCTCTTAATTTTATGGAGTAAAAAATAAAAAAAATTAAACCACAAAATTCGGAATATGGTATATGATCAATCTCGTGCTAGTTAAGATCTCATCTTGGAAAATTAATCTTCGTTAAGGTTTAGAATGATATTTCATGATTAGCTCTAAATTATCCTCTTATTTGACTATAATGTTTTAGTTTTTGAAAAAACTGAAAATTTGGTTAAACTCTGAGAAGCTAAGTTAAGAATTTTTGCAAGATGTAAGAGTTAAAAATTTTTAACTTTCTTTTAAAAGTGAAAGATTTAAAATTAAGTAAAATAATCTCTTGAAAGTTTTCGATATATATTAAAAAGAATAAAAATTATAATCAGCTTACCAAACAATTTGTTGATAATTGCATTTATTACATTTGATAGATTCTCCTTTTTTGGGAAAGTAGGGAAGAGTTACTCCACAATACTTGCAACCTAAATCAAGAACTTGATCTTCAGATTTTATTATATCTCTTACAAGAAGTTGTTCTTTAAAATCGTTTGAGAATAGAGTTAAAAATGAGATAAGTATTGAACGATTTAGAGATGTTGCGATGATTTCGATTTTATTTGAAATTATCTGTCCTATAGCTAATATATCCTCTCCAGATTCTAGGTCAGTTCCAAAAAACCATAGAATTTTCTTGTTAGGATCTTTTGCAATTAATTGAAAGTTGAGCAATATGAAAAGATGTTCTAATATGCTGAAATATAGACCTGCATCAATTTTACGATCTGTTCCAATACCCATGCTTTTAATTGCTTTCTTAATTCCTGAGGTTTGTGAAAATTCTCTCACATAAGAACTAGGAATTATTTTAGGTTGTATGGTTATTTTTTTGATTTCGATTTCTATTGATTCTGAATCAAGAAATCTGACAAAATCTTTATTATTTACATAGACTACAATGGTTCTTATTTCTCCTTCATTTTCTACTTCCAGAGGAGCAAAATAGAAATTAATTTGTTTTGAACTATTTTCATTTAATTCATCGAATTCAATAATGATACGTTTGGTTTCTTCGTTTTCAAAAGATTGTTGAAGATATATTGTTGGGGGTAAAGATCTTGTAAGTATTAAAAATTTAGGATACAAGATTTTTATTTTAACTTCCGATATAGGGGCTTGGCTTAGGTTATCTAGTTGAACCGAATACTTGTAATGCCCTCCAAGGAGTTTAAAATCATTAAATAGTTTTATTTTATCCTCTTGGTCAAATTTTTCGAAGGAGTATTTATCAATTTCTTTCCTTCGATCTTCCACCTTGCCCTTGAACATTACTAAATTTTGCACATCTTCTGGGGTTATATCCTTTTTTTTATCAGTCATGCTATTTTAATAAGCGGTAATTATGTCAAAACGTGAATTGAATTTCCGAATCTTAGATAAATAATAAAATGTCAGATTAATTTATAATTTTTAATATTATTTTTTTTCTTTTATTACTTATTTATACTTGAATGTAATAATGTTCGAAGAATTAGACATTTTGTTTCAAAGCTCTACGATTAAACCTACATTCGAGAAAGTCCACGTCATATTAGCTTTATTCATTTTTGATGAAAACAAGGAAGGAATTGGAAGATATCGCTTACAAAAAGAATTACTGATTGGTGAAGGGACAGCAAAATCTTTGATTAAAAAATTAAATGAGAAATTAAAATTTATTACCGTGATTGATAAGAGAATACGAAAAGGACACGTTTTAACAGAAGCTGGTTTAGAATATTTAAATAAAATTAAAAGAATTATACCGGTTATTAAAGAAGGGGAATCATCAATACTTAAGGATCTTATTATAGAAGCTGAAATAATACACACTTATTTCTGTTTAATAAAAAACGCAATTCATAAAATAACAAATGGCGTTAGCCAAAGAGATGCTGCAATTGGAGTGAATGGCTCTGGGGCAACTTGCTTAGTATATAATGGAAAAAATCTAATTTTTCCTTCAAAATCCCATTCAGGAAGCAGTAATACTGATATGGTTTTAAACAAAGCTCTCTACACTTATTTTGAATCAAAACTATCTGAAAGAAATATTAAATTAGAAAAAAATGATGTTATTGTGATCGGATCTGGAGATAGCCCTCAAAAAGCAAGATTAGCAACTCTTAACGCCGCTTTATCTCTAATATAAAATTCTTAATGAAATTAGAAAATGAAATTCGAAAAGGATATAATTCTTATTTTAACTGATCAAATTGTTGGAGAACTGAAAGAGTGTAACAGAAAAGCTGCTCCTATTGAAGCTTGTGGATTAATTTTTGGGGATATAAAAAGGGCTGAAATTAATAAAGATAATTATCAAGCTTACTATATTGGAAAGCAATTTTATTGTTTAAAATCAAATATTGAATCATATGGTTCATTTGATTTAATTGAAGATACTGATAGGTATTTTGAAATACATCAGCATGCTGTTTACACTAAACAGTTAAGATTAATAAGCATATTCCATTCGCATCCAGTTCCTGCATTCCCAAGTTCAGTAGATATAAAAAATATGAAATTTCTTGATGAAGATATAGGAAATAAAAGAAATCCGTTTAAAAATCAAATCTGGACCATCATGGATATGAATACCGAAGAACTTAATGGATTTATCTACTTTAATAAAACATTGTTACATATTGATTTAAGAATACAAAAGAATTAGTATGAGAAAAGTAAGTTATTGAACCTGTTTAAATCCATCTTTATCAATGGTGCAGAGCTGTATCTCATATCCAGACCCAGCATCACGCTCTCTAGAGCTAGTTATCGCTGTCTTTATAAGTTCTAATCCAGCGTTTTTAGTCATATTAGGCTTCCATTCAGCTTCTAAAACACCTAGAGAGAAGGGCGAACCTGACCCAAAAGAAATAAACTTATCCTCTTCATAGAGTGTACCTAATAGGTCAATTCCATAAAGATTACCTGATTTTTCTCTTAAGGAGTAGCCACCGACAATCATCATTGATAAAAAATAAGTTCTACCCGAAAAGAGTATATTACGGCAAATGCTAGCCACATATTTTGGTTCTGGAACTCTCTCTTCTTCAACTTCTTTTAACCTTGATAAAGCACGTAGCTGATTTACGATATATTGGCAATCTGCTACTCCACCAGATATAGTTGCCGCCGTATAATTATTTATTTCAAATAATTTTTTTGCTTGTTTTGATGCGACTGTATATCCTGCAGTTGCTTGCGATTCTGTACCCATAACAACTCCATCTTTTGTAATAATTCCAACTGTAGTAGTACCCGATTGAATCGCTTTTTCGAGTGCTTTTTCATCTAAGTTTTGTGGATTCATATTGTTTTTCATCATAATGATGTAACTCTTTCTATTCTAATCTATAGCTAATTAAATGATATATTATAATAAATAAAAATTGTTTCTATATTTATTTTATCTTAATAAATCATAATTTAGGTCATTTTTTTAATAAAATTTTAAAGATATCCTTCCTTATCATTAGTATTCTATTAGCTTTCCCATGGTAAATATTTCATGGCAAGAAGTCAAGCTCGAAGTAAAAGAAAATACACTGGCAAGAAATATAAGCATTTTAGAAAGAAGCGAAAAAGAGAACTTGAACGTCCTACAATAGATACTGTTATTGGCCCTGAAAAAAAGAAGAAACAAAGAGTCATGGGTGGAAATATAAAATTTAAACTATTTTCTTCGCAGTTCATTAATGTAACCGATCCAAATACAAACAAAACGTCAAAAGTAAGAATACTACGATTTGAAAGTAATGAAGCTTCTAAAGATTTTAATCGAAGACATGTATTAACAAGAGGAGCAATAGTAGAAACTGAATTAGGAAATGTGAGAATCACCAGCAGACCCGGACAGCATGGTGTTTTAAATGGGATTTTAGTTTTATAATCTTATTCTTGAATTTTAATATTTCTTATATAAACTATAAGTGGGTTATAATTTTAATATTAAACTTCTATTTAATTCAAAAAGACCTTTTTCAATAAAAAGGTTGATAGTTAAGGCAAAAATATCATAATTACTATACATAAGAATGATAATAAAAGAAAGTAAAGGAAAAATTAATCGGAGTAATAATGTGAGGAAAACTAAATGGTCTTTCTTAAATTGGAATCCCCCAAGAACTAAAGAATCATATGAAAAGACTTTAATTGTTGCAGCTAGTTATTTTAAAGAAGAAATTCTGACAGATTTAATGAATAAGAAGATCATTAAGAAGGGTGAAACCCCAACTCGTAAAAATGTTATAGAAGGGGGACACCATAGTTTTATCAGTGCTATTGATCATAGAAAATTATCATATAATAGCATTCTTAAAATTATTAGTCTAAAATTGAATAGGCTCAATGAAGAATGGAATTTTTTAAATTGGGACAATAAAGGCAAATTAATTTCAAAAAAGCAAATAATAGAAAAGGCTAAAGACTACTTAATAAAGCATATTTTAACAGAAGATTTTAAATTGGGATTTGGATTACGTGAAAATGAAGCCCCTACAAGACAAAATTTAATAGATTCGGGGTATAAAAATTTCGTTAGTGCAATTTATAATCGAAAATTGAGTTATAATGAGATTCTTAGAAAAGCAGAATTGAAATTAAATCTTGATAAAGAAAAATATAAAAATTTCAATTGGAGTATCACAGGTATACCAAGAACAAAAGATCAAGCATTAGAGAATGCTAAAACATATTTTCTTAACAATATTCTTAATGATAAATTTAGATCTAAATACCATCTTGGAGAAGGAGAAGCTCCATCAACAGAATTAAAGAACAAAAATTTTGTAAATTTTTTATGGAGGGGTTTATATGTTAGAAACCTTTCATACAATGATTTACTTGAAAAATTGGGTTTATTGCCTCACAAAGGAACAGTTTTTTCAAAGGTAGGAAGGTTATTTCATTGGATCGCAGAAAGAATTTTCTTACAACATACTAAAAATAAATGTTGTTATTCCTTCTATGAAGTTTATCCTAATAGATTTGGTAAAAGTGGATCAAGAAATCATTGTGATAATAGTATTATCGTAGAAGAAAACTTTAGAAATCTAACTAAATTTTCTAAAAAGATTCCAGAAGATATAAAGATCATCAATATCGATTATTATCTGGGAACCTCTGAAAAATATTCAAGAATGCATTGTATGAAAGGTTATCAAGATAAGAATAAATTGCTGCTATTAGTACCAATAAATGCTCAAAAACAATTAAAAATTCCACTTGGAATACCTTATAAACACCGTGTAAAAATATTGGATCCTAAATCTTTTATTGATTTTTTTGGCTATAAGGAAAAGTTATATGATGATTTTATAAATAGTATTGATTTAGCAAAAAAATCAACTTATAGTAAGAATCATAGAAAAACACTAGAAGAATTATCACTGATTAACAAGAGAATCATTAAAACTAACTATAATTTTAGCCAGAATGAATTAGAAGATTATTTAAAAAGTAATTTAGAT
The DNA here is from genome assembly GCA_964481225.1 of uncultured archaeon. Lineage (GTDB taxonomy): Archaea > Asgardarchaeota > Lokiarchaeia > Sigyniarchaeales > SOKP01 > Loki-b32. Next base: position 36,056 of record CAYZTE010000007.1, read on the forward strand.
TTTTTAAAATGTAAAAGTGATAAGTCGTCAATAGAGTTTTTCCTTTAATTTTGGGAACTATTCTTGAATTTTTATATTGCGAACATTTGCCTTCCTTCCTTCTACTATTTCTGTATTATTGCTTCCACAATGGGAACATTTGAATAGTTGCAATCCAGTTAATTGTGCTTCGTTGGATAAAGAGACTTCTGAGATTTCATTACACTCTCGACACTTTACTTTACCAGGGACAATTTTTATATTCAAATTTGCTCCTTCTGCTATTGATCCTTTAGTCGCCATTTCAAAGGAACGTCTAAGGAGTTCTGGAACAATAAGAGTTAACTCTCCAATCTCAAGAAAAACTTCAGATATTTTTTTTGCATTATATTTTAACGCAGTAGCTTCAGCTACTTTAAAAATATCATAGGCAAACGAAAATTCATGCATGATTGTTTCAATTTTTTGATTGCATTTTTCTAATTTCTTTAGCAACTTCAATTAGTACCTTTGATTTCTTCTTTCCTTTTGCGTCTATTAAAATTCGACCAGGCTCATCCCACCAGGTCCTAGAATATCGAAAATTTTCCTCAATTTCAGCATTGTACCCTAGACTTTGTGCAGCAATAGCAATATCATTAAGTGCTACTTTATCTATAGCAAATTTCTTAGGTACGCGTCTACCATTACTTCGACTTCTTTTCGCATCGAAGTACTGGGGCCAAAAAATTAAAAAAGGTTTTCTAGAACGCATGATTTTAATTAATATAGAAAACAAAAATAAAGAATTTAATATAAAAAACTTATAAAAGAATATAAAAATTATCAGAATAAATTATTTACTTTATTAGTTCATTTATCATTAAATATTAACAGTAAAATTTTTTTAGAATATTGATTTTAATTGTCTATACCAGCGCTTTAATAAGATTCGTTATTTAAATCATAGATTCTCTCTTCATTAGTAGAAATAATTAAGGAAATCTTTAAAAATTGGAACCCATTCGGTAAAGGGAGGGTGGTCTAGCTTGGTATGATACATTGGTTAGAACTGATCTCACCAAATAGAATCGGCTGGGGCAAGTCAAAACTTAGCCGCGGCTTACAGAAGCCGAGTGGTCGGGGGTTCAATTCCCCCCTCTCCCATTTAATTATATTGAATTAAATTAATTTTGAATTTTGGAGTTTTGGATTATATACTGAAATAGTCCTTTTGATATAATGTCTAAGTTTTTAGACACAATTTTTCCCTGATTTCAAAATTTATTTTATCCCAGTAAAAATAAAATAACCAAAATAATCTCCCTTTAGGGCTTTTTGAAATTTTCTAGCAAATTTTAGTGTTGGCAATACTTTTTTACGTATTTTTTTGTTAGTGATCAAATGGTATAACAATTTAAAGGTAATCTTAACCATCTCAGTAAATGAATATGACCTTTTGAAGATATCTTCATAAAAATCATTTATCTTAATGTCGTGTAATCCAGATTCTTGGAAAATACCTTTCCAATCTTGAAGTGTTTTGATTTTAACTTCCGTTCCAATTACATTGGTCATTATTTCATTTATTTCACCCACAAATTCCTCTTTTAATGTTTTTTTCATAAACACATCTAAAGTGGCAATTTTACCAGTGGGTTTTAAAACTCGTTTATATTCGTTAATAACCTTTATAGGTTCTGATACTAATGCAGTTATGGCCTCACCATAAACAATATCAAATGAATTATCAGGGAAAGGAAGCTTTTCAACATTCGCGATTTGAAAAGAAGTATTTGTTAAATTCGATTTGAGCGCTTCTTCTTGTGCAATCTCTATAAGTAATTCGGATAAATCGATACCAATTATCTCACAATCGAATTGCTGGGCTATATATCTTGTAATATATCCCGTGGAGCATCCAACTTCCAATATTTTTGGTTCCTTCATCTCTTTAATATTCAATAACTCAATTAACGTGTCAGTTCCTTTCCATCCGCCGAATGTGGGACTGGTCATGGCACCTATATACCCTTGAAATTCGTAAATTCCCAAGTTTCCAATTTCTTGTTTAGATAATTTTTCCATAAGTATCAAAGGGAATTAAACAATTTAAGGGATTATGTATCCTTAAAGGACGGAAATAAACAATTTTTGATCAATTTGATACTTAAGGAGTTATAGATAATTTTTTTGGATTTCTATTATTAATCCTAAAAAAATTATAAATTACTTTTCTTTGAGTATCTACATATTTTTTATGATGAATTATCATCTCTTTTTCAAAAGTTATATAAAATAGATAAAGAGGTTATTAAATATTATAGAATTGGAAGATATTCAGGATTATGAATGGGCAAATGATTGGAATACAATCGTAGAACTATTCAATACGATTAACAGATTAAAAGAGTTATTTAATTGTTTAGACGTGCCATATCTTCGTGAGGCAGAACAGAGAATTATAATATTAAATCTTGAGAAATATGTCTGTTCTCTACAAAATTATATTATTGAAAAATACTCTTAATTTCTTTTTGTAAGGAATAAGTACTCTCCTCTTCTACTTATTAATGCAATCTTATATATTATGTTAAAATTTATAAATGGTTCTAATCTATTTTTTGATTAACAACAATTAAAATTAAAGATTTGATTTAGAAATGAGTGAAATACAAGCGGCAGATAAATTCATGC